>DATLTI010000087.1:0-4436 GCA_035533675.1 Acidimicrobiales bacterium
CCGATTGTGGGCGAGAGGGGACTTGAACCCCTACATCCTTACGGACACAGGAACCTGAATCCTGCGCGTCTGCCTATTCCGCCACTCGCCCGAAGTAGCAGTTCAGAATAGCCCGCGATAGATACGGCAACGACGGCGCAGGTAGTGTTTAGGAAATGGGACTCCAGCAGTTTGAGCACCGGCTTGAGCGTTTGGTTGAGGGGACGTTCGCGAAGGCCTTCCGGGGTCAACTTCAGCCAGTCGAACTCGGCAAGCGATTAACGCGCGAGATGGATCTCCATCGTGCGGTATCCGTCCGCGGGCTCATCAGCCCCAACGTATTTGAGATCCAGCTCTCTCCTGATGATTTCGAACGCTTTGGCTCATTTCTCGACGTACTTGCAGAGGAGCTTGTTGAGGCAGCCCAGGAACACGCCAGAAGCTCGAGGTACAGCTTTGTTGGACCGGTTGAGATCACCATCGTTAAGAGCGCCTCGCTCGCCAAGAGCACCTTTTCGATCGAATCCTCGGTTGAAGAGGGCGAGGAGGTCCTCGCCGGGAGTGTTGTGCTCGAGGATGGTCGCCGAGTCGGGATAGGAAACGCGCCGATTACGATTGGTCGACTCGAAGAGTGTGAGATTCAGATCGATGATACCAATGCCTCGCGGCGCCATGCCGAATTAAGACGGGAGGGCGGAGCGGTTGTGATTATCGATCTCTCCTCGACGAACGGCACACGCGTCAACAACGCTCCCATCTCACAGCATCGCCTTCTCAATGGCGACTTGATTACGATCGGTTCCACCACACTGCGATTTGAAACGAACTGACCGGATAGTTTTTTATGACACATGGACTTCTCGAAATACTGAAGTACTTTTTTCTCGCGTTGCTGTGGCTCTTTTTCATCTACGCGGCGCGCATGGTTCTCGTAGATGCAAGACGAACTCGCGGTGCGGGTTCGCGAGCAAATGAACTGCACGAAGATCGTCTTGATCGCAAGACTCCATTTCGTCTTCGCATCACTGAGGGTGAGTACCGCGGCGAGACGATCGAGCTTGTGAGTGAACTCACCTTTGGAAGATCACCGACATGCAGTGTGAGTCTCTCCCAAGATACGTTCGCCTCTGCGGTGCACGCGCGCATATTTCTCCAGGGACCTGACGCTGTCGTGGAGGACCTTGGTTCGACAAACGGAACCTTCGTCAATGAAGAGCGCATCGAAGATCCCGTCATCGTCGATCGAGGCGACCGAGTACAGATCGGTAGCACTGTGCTCGAGGTTCGACATTAAGCGGTACGGATTTCTACGGTGACCATCCTCTTGGCAGCGAGTGCCACTGATGTCGGGAACGCACGAGCGACAAACCAGGATGCTGTCTATGCCAGCGAGAGACTTTGTGTCGTCGCAGACGGTATGGGCGGTCATGCCGGAGGTGAGGTAGCTGCACAATCAGCGGTATCTGGATTGGTGCATGCCTTCCACTCCAATGCAAGTGCCAAAGGTCTCCTCGCAGGAACTCGGAAGGTCAACCAGGAGATATTCGACCGCGCTGAAGAGGTTGACGAACTCCACGGTATGGGCACCACACTTGTTGCCATCGCGTTGGTACCTCATCGCAGTGGTGACAGGATCGCTTTAATCAATGTCGGTGATTCACGCGCGTATCGTCTTGAGAACGGCGAACTTGAGCGCCTCACTGAGGACCACAGCCTTGTTGAGGAGATGCTGCGCCAAGAAGAGATCACCTCGGAAGAGGCAGAGGTTCACCCCTATCGTCATGTGATGACGAGGGCGATCGGTATTAACGATCGTGTTGAGGTCGACACATGGACGATCACATCAAGTCCTGGCAACCGATTTCTCCTCTGTAGCGATGGACTGACAAATGAGTGCTCCGATGCAGTCATCAAAGAGATTCTGGTAGCAAATCCAGAGCCAGCCGACGCGGCGTACGCGCTTATCCGGCGCGCGCTTGACCACGGAGGGAACGACAACATCACCGTGGTGGTCGCGGATGTCATTGCCAAGGAGAAACCGATCGCCATCGAGGCTGGATCTTTTCAGTCACGCTTCCAAAAGACCGAAGCTCCTGTTCCAAGGGAACGGCGCGCCCGGCATTCAAAGGATCAATCAAGACAGCATCTCGGCGAACAGCTCGCTACCTTTCGCGTCGCACTTTTCAGCTTTGCGCTGACTCTCGTACTTTCGGGAGCACTCGGATTCACTATCTGGTTCGACAAGGCCAGTTACTACATTGGTATCGATCGCCAATACGTCGCGATCTACAACGGAAGACCAGGGGGATTCCTCTGGTTCAATCCGACTCTTGTGACACAGACTCCGCTCAAGACCAGCGCGGTTCTCCCTGCAAACTTGCCGCTCATCAGAGAGGGGATGCTTGAACCCTCTTACGCCGTCGCGCAGCAGGTCGTCAAGAACCTCTCCAACGAGCAGTCAGCAATCGCTGCGCTGAACGCATCGAACGCCACAGGCTCTGGCAATGGATAAACGCATCCGCGTCATGCTGGTGGTGCTCATTGTCTGTTTTGCACTGCTCTTTGTGCAGCTCAACAACCTTCAGGTGCACCAGGCTGCCGCGCTGAACGCGTCGCAGTATCAACCATCTCTGCCAGGTGTGATCGATCCCTATGCGGTCACGCGCGGCGACATCGTCAGTGCCGACGGACACATCATGGCGTATTCGGGCCCAGACAACCCAAAGGACCAGTACGGTCCCCAGAGGATCTATCCCGACGGTCTTTTGTTTGCTGAGGTCACCGGATATTCCGACGTCGTGGACTCAAACACAACGGGTCTCGAATACCAGTACAACCAGTATCTGGTCAAGCACCAGGCAAGCGCGAATTCGCTGCACGGACTGCTCACCGAGCAGGCTGGAACAGACACTGTCGCAACGACTGTGCTCTATGCGCTGCAAAAGGTGGCGGAGCAGGCGCTCGCTCCGTACAGCCAGGGAGCCGTCGTCGCGATCGACCCACAAAATGGCAACATCCTTGCGATGTACGGAAAGCCAATTTTCGATCCAAATCAGATGGCCGGTCATGATCCCAACAAGGTCGCTGCCTATTACAAGTCGCTCAACCCGAGCAGCGGAACGTCTCCTCTCGTCAATTCTGCGACCGCGCGCACCTACCATCCTGGTTCCACGATGAAGGTCGTCACGACTTCGGCGATCTTTGATCATCAGCAGAGCATCGAGACCCAGGTCTTCCCACAACTCACGGCGTTAAAGCTGCCCGAGACGAATCTCAAACTGCACAATTTTGGTGGAGAGAAATGTGGCGGGACGCTCGCCGAGGCGCTCGCCGTTTCATGTGACACCGCATATGGAAAGATTGGGCTTGAGCTTGGCGCCAGTGCACTCTCCCAGGAGGCAGCTGCATTCGGTTTCAACCAGAAACCACCGATCGACATCCCCTCGAGTGAGGTCGCAACGTCGTGTTTCCCGCCACTTGTGAACACGGCATACCACGTCAGCAACTGCCCGTCGGGACCCGGTGTGGCAATTGGACCAGGGAACTTGCCAGCTGTTGCATACTCCGCGATCGGGCAGTCGAACGTCGCCGAATCTGCACTTCAGAACGCGCTCATTGTTGCTGGGATCGCCAACGGAGGTGTCATCATGGCACCGCATTTTATGAGCGCGATCGTCAACAACCAGGGTCAGGTTGTCACCACCTACAAGCCGCACGTCTATCTCAATGCAACGACCCAGGACACCGCCGATAGTGTGCGCCAGCTGATGCGCGGTGTCGTCACCGGCGGCACGGCATCCGGTCTGTTTCCGTCGAACCTCAATATCGCTGCAAAAACTGGCACCGCAGAGGCGGGACCCGGGAGCTGTTCCTCGACCTGGCTCGTTGCCTTTGGCCCGGCGGGACCAACTGACACTCCCAGGATCGCTGTCGCCGCTGTCGTGCCAGCCCAGTCTGCCATCGGCTGTTCGGAGACCGGTGCTGGCATCGCCGGACCGGTTGTCGCGAAGGTCGTTGACGCCTATCTCTTGGGTACCAAATGAACCGATATAACGCACCAATCTCGCCAGTAACCGAGCCAAATGACCCATCAAGACTGCGTAGGCTGTACGAGGCATGACTCAGACCCCCAACTCGATCTATAACGGACGTTACGAACTCCGAAGCCAGATTGCCCGTGGCGGGACGGCGCACGTCTACCTCGCGCATGACATCCTGCTTGATCGACCAGTAGCACTCAAGGTTCTCTATCCAGAGCTCTCGACCGACAACTCCTTTGTGGAACGCTTCCGCCGTGAGGCTCAGGCTGCCGCGAACCTCTCGCATCCCAATATTGTGCAGATCTTCGACTGGGGCGAGTCGGAGAACACCTATTTCATCGTCATGGAATACATCGATGGCGAGCCACTCTCCTCGATCATCCGTACCCAGTCACCGATCGCCGCTGACCAGGCGGC
>DATLTI010000088.1:0-4854 GCA_035533675.1 Acidimicrobiales bacterium
GTGGGCGCTGAGGGACTCGAACCCCCGACCCTCTGGGTGTAAACCAGATGCTCTAACCAACTGAGCTAAGCGCCCTTCGATTTCTCTGTGGGTGTTTGGACACATCGCCGTACATCCACCACACTTGTGCGATGGGGTGACCAATCTAGATGATCTCAGGGATTCTCGGAGCCCGGTGGTGCGAAGGCGAAGATCTTGATGACGCCACCACAGGAGGAGAAAGACACCGGTACCTGCGTCGACCCTGCCTGATTCGCTAACTTGACGTCGACCGAGGCAACCGAGGTGCAGCCTGCACCATTGACTGGAACCTCGGTAAAGACAAGGAGGAACTGGGCCGACTGTGCGGGCTTGAGGATCACCTTTGCTGGCGTCGGCCCAGAATTTGACACCGTGAGTGCGACCGAAACACCAGAGCCCGCTCCCCCTGCTGCATTCGGTGCGAAGAAGGTCAGCGTCGGATATCCATCAAGTGCACAGGCACTCGGCCCAGTGTTTGTCGCATTGAATCGGTAGTAACTCCCACCGGCGGCTGATCCGCCAAACACCGGAATGAATGACATCAGCGCTGTGGTGCATGTTGCGGTCGTCTTGATAGTCGTGGTTGGCTTTGGAGTTGATGTCGTTGTGGTTGTCGCCGCAGGCTTTGGAGAGCCACAGGCACTAAACACGAATGATGCCACAAGGAGCCCGAGAAGGGCTTGACCAAAGCGGAGAGGTGACGTTCGAGCAATGCCCATAATCCATCTTTAGCACCTCTGTCGACCAGTTAGCGCCTCTCCGAAGAGAACTCCCTAGAAAGACAAGATATTTCTTACTCGTCCTCTTCGATAAACATGTGCGTACGCGTCGATAATCGCTCGTCCGAACTCGTTGTGACGATCAACGACGAGTGACTAAGCACATAGAGCGAAACGAACATGACGACAAGAGCCGCGATCTCGATAGCGAGACGTCCGTGAGCAATCTGAAGTCGGTCACCGAACAAGAAGACGCCCATCACGATGCTTGCAACGGGATTGACGATGAGCAGTGCGCTCTGTGACGCAGCGACTGGCCCAGATTCGAGCGCGTGCTGGCTGACAACAAGTCCGACAAGTCCGGCAACTGCAATCGCATAGGGCTCGAAATGCGTGAAGATCACACTTGGACCCCGTGCCCACAGGTCCGCTGCAGCTTTGATGAACGCTGCCGTCAGCGCGAAGGCGATCGCTGCGCAGACTCCATAACACGCGGCACGCCACGAACGCGATCCCTTGTGAGCGATCGACCACGAGATCGCCATTGCCCCACCGCTCGCACACAAAAGGAAAATCCAGTCCTCTGTGGCTGGACGATCGGTTCCGCCTCTCGCTGAACTTACAAAGAGAAAGACTCCAAGTCCGATTGAGGTGCCGATTGCACTCAACCAGTCGTGCAACGCCAGTGTCTTTTGAAACCACAGACTCAAGATGATGACGAGAAAAAGAATCTCGGTCACCATAACCGGCTGGATCGTCGACAGGTTTCCAAGCGAAAGGGCAAACGCCTGGAGCAGGAAACTCGATGCAACAAGCACAAGTCCCATGAACCAGATCGGTCGCTTCAAGACTCCTGCCATGAGTGCACGACTCGTCTTGTCGGAGGTGACGGCCTCCTCGACTCCAATGCGCTGCAAGATCGTCGCAAATGCGTTCGCGCCAGCAGCAATCAAAGCAAGGACAACGGCCATGGCAAACGTTAGTCCTCTTAATTTCGCTGAAAGGCTCGCGAATTCAAGAAATCTGTGTTGCGTATCGCGACGCGAACGACCAACTTCGGCGATGAATCAGAGACATTCCGATCCGATCGAGAGCATCAATATGCGAAGGTGAGGGATAGCCCTTGTTTGACGCGAACTCGTATCCGGGATAGATGTCGTGATAGCCGATCATCTGTCGATCACGCGTGACCTTTGCAAGTATTGAGGCTGCGGAAACGCTAAGCACCTTGCGATCAGCCCCAGGGATCACGATTGCATCAGATCTCCCCGAAAAGTTCACCGCACCGTCGAGAATGACAAAATCCGGTGCAATCGACAGAACGGCGAACGCTCGTTTGGTCGCGAGTCGCTGTGCCTCAGTCATGCCATACCGGTCACATTCTTCTGGACTTGCATGACCGATGGCATACGCGCTTACGGCTTGTTCGAGCAGCGGAAAGAGCGCATCTCGCCTCTTTGGAGAGAGCATCTTCGAATCGCGAACGCCTCTTGGAAAGTTCGCGAGCGACGCAAAGTCGACCACGGCAATTCCGACGGACACCGGCCCCGCCCATGCGCCCCGTCCAACCTCGTCGATTCCAGCGACGTATCGCGCGCCATTGGCGAAACACTGTCGCTCAGTGTCATCAGTTGGATCCTCGACCCGTGTCACACGCGCGTCACCTCGGTCAAAAAAACCATCATTGATCGTCAAACTCGGACTTTGCGACACGCGACATCAGCCGGAGCATTGCATCGCGCGGGCTACTCCCCTCATGACAGACGGCAATCACCTCTTTGACAATCGGAACGTCAATCAGCTGTTCATCGGCGAGTCCGGCTACCGGACGACAGCTGCGCACTCCCTCTGCAACCATGCGCGTCCTGCGCGTCGTCTCCTCGATCGACCTTCCCTCACCGAGCGCGAATCCAAAACTGAAGTTCCGACTCTTGGTACTTGAAGAGGTGGCGACGAGATCGCCAAGTCCTGCAAGACCGGCAAACGTCTGGCGCTCACCTCCAAGGGCTTGGCCGAGTCTTGAGATCTCCGCGAGTGACCGGGTGATAAGCGTCGCCCGGGTATTGTCTCCAAGCCCGAGTCCCGCAGCCATGCCGATCGCGATTGCCATGACATTCTTCGCAACTCCCGCGATCTCGCAGCCGACGACATCGGGGTTGGTATAGATCCGAAGCGCCGGTGTTGAAAAGATCTCCTGGAGGTCTTTGGCAACAATGGCATCTGCCATTGCGATGACCGACGCCGTTGGCTGACCAAGCAGGATCTCGGGGGCGAGATTGGGACCAGTCAACACGCCAACGAATTTCGGCGACCAGATCTGTCTGATCACCTCAGTCATGCGCAGATTGCTCTTTTCCTCAAGCCCCTTGGTGAGACTGACAACGATCTCAGCACTTAGTGGCAGGGCGCACTTTTCAAGCACGGAGCGCACTCCATGGCTCGGTACGGCAAGCGCAACGACCGAGGCTCCTTCAAGGGCCTGTTCGAGTGATGACGTTGCGCGTATTGACCCTGGCAGCACATGAGAACCGAGATAGGCGCTGTTGGTGTGTCGCTCATTGATCTCGCGCGCGATCAATTCATCTCTCGCCCAGAGCGAGATCTCGTGCCCGGGCGAGAGCACCGAGGCGACGGTTGTACCCCACGAGCCAGCTCCGAGGATTGCAATACGCTCACCCACAGGCGACAACGCTTGCTGTGGAGGAAAATGATGATCGCATTCCCACAACGCTAATGGCACGACCGCGTCTCGGCGATGCAAGCGAGAGTGCGGGCTCGTTTGGATCCAAAAGTGGACGACTTTCGCAATCACCGCCGATCTCACGTCGAACCTCATATTCAGCCTCTCGCGAGAGACTCCCCTAAAAAACAACCTACGTTGACCCCGATGTCAGCAGACAACGTCAGTTGCATACCCTCAGAGCTCTGCCACATAGGGCGCACGTCAATAGTGAATTAATCCAAACACCACTCCTGAAGGCGACCGATCATGACCCACGCCTTTCGGCTCAACGACAGTGAAGTCGTTGGCAGTGGGCGAAATTGAATCAGGGAACCGCGCGATTCGGTCCCTAGACTGATCAAATGCAGGTCATCTTGGTGCCGGTGAAATCCTTCCGCGAGGCGAAACACCGCCTCGCCAGTGTCCTGAGCAACGAATCGCGCGTCTCACTTGCAAAGGCACTCGCCGAGATCGTAATCAACGCGCGTGGCGCATCGCCTGTCTTTGTCGCGTGCGACGATTCAGAGGTCGCCGACTGGGCAATCGAGAGGGGCGCAACCGTTCTCTGGACACCCGGACTTGGTCTTTCGGGCGCCGTCGGAGCAGGGTTTCGCCATCTTGTCTCAGTAGGGTTCTCCCGGGTGATCATCGCGCACGCGGATCTCCCCTTCGTCACAGATCTTGAGCACTTTGGCTCTGATGACCTCGTCACCATCGCGCCCGACCACCATCTCGATGGGACCAACGTGATCGCGATCCCCTCCTCGACTCCGTTTACCTTCTTCTATGGCCCACGCTCGTATCAGCGACACAAGCAAGAGGCGGCCGATCGCCACATGCAGTGTCGCAGCGTCTTTGACTGGCGTCTAGCCTCCGATATCGATCTACCAAGCGACCTCGTGTTGGTAGGTGACCTCATGGAACCAAGAACGTCGAGAAAGCGAGCAGTCTCATGACAACAGATCTCGAACGCCCGGCGCGCGCCCTCGCGATCGCGGCACATCCTGATGATGTTGAATTTGGTTGCGGCGGAACGCTCGCGAAATGGGCAACCGAGGGAACCGAGATCTTTCACCTCATCTGCACGGATGGCTCCAAAGGCTCCTGGGACAAAGACCAGGACCCACAGGAACTTGTCCTCATCCGACGCGAGGAACAGCGGGCGGCCTCGCGTCGACTCGGCGGATCTGGCGAGGTCGTCTTTCTCGGCTGGCCAGATGGCGAGCTTGAATCTGGACTGCGACAGCGCGCCGAGATCGCGAGCTGGATACGGCGTCTCCGACCAGGTGTGGTCTTTGCCCATGACCCGTGGAAGCGCTACCGGCTCCATCCCGATCATCGCAATGCGGGCTTCTTGGCCACCGATGGCATCGTCGCCGCACGAGATCCGCT
>DATLTI010000089.1:0-1629 GCA_035533675.1 Acidimicrobiales bacterium
ACATGGATGATCGCCTGTGACTCCGCGAGGTCATTCAATGGAGTCGATGTGCCGTGTCCGTTGATGTGGGTGACATCTGCGGGCGTGATACCAGCGTCTTCGAGTGCAAGCTCCATGCAGCTGATCGCACCGATTCCACCCGGAGCTGGAGCGGTGATGTGGTACGCGTCTGCAGTTGAGGCCGCCCCGATGAGCTCTGCGTAGATATGGGCTCCGCGTGCCTTTGCGTGTTCGTACTCTTCAAGGATTAGTGCCGCTGCGCCCTCGGCGATGACGAATCCGTCGCGTCTTGAGTCAAAGGGCCGTGAGGTTCCCTCGGTCGAGAGCGCGGTCATGTTCGAGAAGGCAACAATGCCGACGGCCTGACGATCTCCGACACCGGTCATGCCTGCCTCGGCCCCTCCGGTGACGACTGCGTCGCAGCGTCCGTACTGGATCAGGCGCAGTGCGTTTCCGATTGCATGCGTACCTGAGGCGCACGCGGTGACGACCGTCTCGCACGGACCGCGAAAACCAAAGCGCATCGAGATCGCAGCGGCACCGGCATTTGACATCATCATCGGCACAAGACGCGGCGAGACGCGACGGTCGCCCTTTTCGGCGAGGTTCGTGATCTGTTCCTGGAGCGTCTCGAGGCCACCGACTCCCGTTGCATAGATGACGCCGACACGCGAGGGATCGATACCGAGTTCCCCGGCGTCGTCGAGAGCCATCTTTGCGGAGGCAACCGAGAACTGCGCGAACCGGTCGGTTTGGCGTGCCTCTTTTGGATCGAGATAGTCAAGCGGATCAAAGTCCGTGACGTATCGATAACCGACGGGAGCCTCGCCAAACAGCCCGTCAAAGAACCGATCGAGCCCGCTTCCAACACACGAGACCACACCGAGACCGGTGATGACGACCCGGCGAACGGGAATGTCCTTTGGCATCAGAGCTTATTGGTGACCAGATCGTAGGCCTGACCAATCGTCGTGACGCCCTCGAGCTCGGACTCTTCGACAGAGATGTCAAATGCCTCTTCAAGTGCCATCACGAACTCCACGAGGTCAAGGCTGTCCGCGTCAAGGTCTTCGGAAAAGCGCGCCTCAAGGGTGACCTTCTCCGCAGGGACCTGCAGAACTTCGACGGCGCAGGCCTTGAACTTCTCGAGGGTGGCGTCATCTGCCATGGTGTGCTCCTTTACTTGGCGACCGTATTCGCCGGTGGCGAATCCGGTCATCGATATGTGGATAAAACGTAGATCAATTGTGGTACAAACCCTGAATCCACGGGCGGGTCTTGACGATACTTTCCGCCCGTTTGTGCCAATCTCGTCGAAATCTGCTAGTTCCCCATCCCGAGCCCTCCATCGATCGCAAGGATCGATCCCGTGACGTATCCGCCCAGTGGACCGGTCAGATAGGTGACGCCTGCAGCGACCTCTTCGGCACTGCCGAGTCGGCCAAGTGGCACCTTCGACTCGAGGCCCTCTCGCTGTGCCTCGGTGATCGCGGCCGTCATGTCGGTGTCGATCAGACCCGGTGCGATCACATTCACGGTGATGTTCCGGCTCGCAACCTCTCGGCTGAGCGCGCGCGCAAAGCCGATCAATCCTGCTTTCGCGGCGGAGTAGTTCGTCTGCCCGGCGTT
>DATLTI010000090.1:0-14409 GCA_035533675.1 Acidimicrobiales bacterium
TCGCTTACTACGATTCAGACAAGGTCGATTGAATCGGTCTTTTTCCTAGGGGGAGTTTTCGATGAGCTTCGAAGATGTGAAATACGACGTGTGCATTGCGAACCGCATTCTCGCCGAGGTCGGTCTCGCAACGGGGGTACATGCCTCTCTCGGTCATTCGAGCATGCGCGTCCCGGAGGCTCCGGATCGATTTATCGTCAAAGGACGCGGGTATGAGATCGACGCGCTTGCCGCGATGCGACCAGAACAGATGATCGTCTGTGATCTAGAGGGCAACAAGATCGAGGGTCCTCCGAACTCCACGCAGTGCTTTGAGGTCAAGATGCACTCGTCGATCTACAAGATGTACCCCAATATCGTCTCGGTGACTCATGTGCATCCTCAGTTCTCGGTGGTGATGAGTGTCTTGCAGGCAACGCTGATGCCAATGTGTCAGGTAGGGTCCGAACTCGTCTCGAATCCGATACCCGTTTATCCGCACATGAAGACGATCCTTACCGACGAAGAAGGAATGGAGGTCGCCGCCCTGTTAGATGGTGGGCCGGCAATCTTGTTGGAGGGCCATGGAGCGACCACGACGGGTTCATCACTCGAACAGTCGGTGATGAATATGCTCTGGCTCGAAGAGCAGGCGCGGATGAACTGGTATGCCTACTGTGCGGCAGGACCGAACCATCGTTCGATCCCGCCAGAAAACGTTACGGAGATGTCGAGTCGGCCCCCACTCGCGGAACTTCCTCATTTTGTTGAGCCGATGCGGGAGCACACGCCAAAAGTTGGTGGCGTTTGGACCTATTACAGCCAAGTTGTTGAAAAGGGCCTTTAAGGTCATCTGCAGTTCGGCCCCTCGGGTGGCCCGATTGCAAAATACAGTGAAAAATGACGGGGCGTCGACCATGCTCGTACCCGCGGTCGCCATCGAGGAGGAAGAGTGTTCGCAGGTCTACGTATTGCCGTCTTGATCAAGCAGGTGCCAACGATCGAGGGTGGTCATGCCACGTTTGAACTCGGGACCGATGGACGGCTTATCCGAGAGGGCCTCGATCTCGAGATCAACCCTTTCTGTCGTCGGGCGATCACCAAGGGCGTCGAACTCGCGAAGGAGACTGGTGGTGTGTGCATCGCGGTCACCCTTGGTCCGCCAAGTGCCGAGGACGCGCTGCGCGAGGCAATCGCTGCCGGCGTTGACCGCGCACTCCTGATCAGTGACCAGAAATTCGTCGGCTCAGACACGCTTGCCACCGCGCGTGCGCTTGCGAGTGCGATCACCCTTCATGGCCCGTTCGACCTGGTCTTGAGTGGACTCAACTCCGTCGACGCCGAAACCGGTCAGGTTGGCGCGCAGATCGCCGAGCTACTTGATGTCGCGTTTGTCTCCGGGGTTCGTCAGCTCGAACTCGATGGCCGTCAGCTCGAACTTGAGTGCGAGCGAGACGATGGTCTTGTCCACGCGCTCGTCGAGCTTCCGGCTCTTCTCAGTGTTGCCGAGCGACTTACCTATCCGGCAAAACACACCCCAGAGGAGCGCGCCCTCGTCGACCCAGCAAAGATCACGTGGATTCGCGCGGATGAGCTTGGTACAGGACCTTGGGGACAAGAGGGGAGTCCGACCTGGGTTGGAGATGTTCGCCTGATCGAGAATACGCGCCTTGGCAAGTTGCTCTCGGGTTCGCTCGATGCGCAACTCGATGCGCTTATGGAGGCGCTCAGAGATCGCAGTGCGCTTGATACCGGTGAGCCAATGCCATCAGAGACGGTGCCATCAACAGGTGGCAGCGCGACCGCAGTGATCGTCGCGCTCGAGCCTGGTCGTGAGCGGTTTGGTCGCGAACTTCTTGGAGGAGCGGCGCGACTCGCGCATGAACTTGATGGTTCGGTCTACGCGTTGGTCAGCGGGGAGGCACCAACCCTGATTGACCTTGGTGGATATGGAGCAGATCGCGTGATCCGGCTCAGCACAAGTGAGCGCATCAATGCCGAAGACATCGCCGATGCGCTGGTGTCGATCGCAACTGAGATCAACCCATCGATTCTGGTTGCGCCATCGAGTTCATGGGGGCGAGAGGTCGCGGCGCGCTTTTGCGCGGCAACCAACTCGGGTCTGACAGGCGATGCCTCGTCGCTCGAGGTCGCGAATGGGCGCCTCGTCGCCTGGAAGCCGGCCTTTGGTGGTCAGCTCGAAGCATCGATTACCGCGACCTCGCCGATTCAGTGCGCAACCGTGCGAGCCGGGGCATTTTCGCTGCTTGCGCCTCGTGATCACATGCCGACCGAGAGTACGAGGCTCGTTTCGGTGCGTGGTCGCGTTGCCTACAGCGACCACAGAGTCGATGAGGCCGCCGACAAAATCGCTGGCGCTCCCGTGCTGATCAGTATCGGCGCGGGTGTCGACTCAGAGCGTTACGCAGAGATTGGCCCTCTCGTGGAACTGCTCAATGCAGAGCTGATTGCCACGAGAAAGGTAACCGACAAGGGATGGCTTCCGCGAACACGCCAGGTTGGTATCACCGGCCTACACGTTCGTCCGCTGCTTTGCGTCGTGATTGGTGCGGTAGGCAAGTTCAATCACATGGTCGGGGTGCGCGCTGCTGGGACGGTAGTTGGTATCAACATCGACGAGGCGTCGCCTCTCTTTGCGGCCTCAGATCTTGGCATCGTTGGCGACTGGGCGATCGTGATTCCTGCGCTTACAGAACGAATCGCCAAGGAGCTTACGAACTAGAAGAGACCCGGGACCCCCGTGTGCGTGCAATCGAAATCATCAGACGATTGGACCAGCGCGCATCGGGTGGCCGCATTCTTGACCATCGGTATAGGGTGAACGGGTCCCGGATTTTGGGAGCGGCGGCATCGAGTGAATGTCCGTTGACAAGGAGGGAGATCTGTGTCTGACACTGGCGCGCTAATAGTCCGTCTCAAAGAGATGGATACCTGCATGATCTCCGACGCGCTTGACGCGCTTGGTCTGCCCGGGGCGGTCGCTGGGATACGTCCGATGTGGCCCTGTGGGAGAACCGCAGGCCGCGTCTCGACGGTTCGTCTCGCGCCGGCTTCGGGTGGTGTAAATGTCAACGGTCCACCTGTGCATCTTGGTGCCCGAGCAATTGCAGCAGCTCTGCCTGGCGACGTGATCGTGGTCGATAACCGCGCCGGTCTCGAGACCGGCGGAGCCGGCTGGGGAGGATTGCTTTCGCTGGCCGCGAGCCTGAAAGAGGTCGCTGGAGTCGTCGTGTTTGGCGTGTGTCGAGACGTCGATGATGTAGAGGCGGTCGGAATGCCCTATTACGCACACGTTGCCACTCCCCGCACAGCGCGAAAGCGGGTCGTTGAGGTTGCGACCAATGAACCTCTTGACCTCGACGGGGTTCATGTCAAAGAGGGAGACCTTGTGCTTTGTGACAGCTCGGGAGTCGTCTTTGTTTCGATTGACAAAGCCGAAGAGGTGCTTGCCAAAGCAGATGAACTCGTTGCACGTGAGGCTGAGATGGCGAACGCCTTGCGCTCAGGCGCGACAGTGACCGATGTTCTTGCAGGAAACTACGAGACGATGCTTGATTCATCGTCACAAAAGAAAGGCTGAGCATGGCAGATGATGACGTTGTAGAGGCGCTTAAGACGCTCTCAACCCCAGTGGTCTCTGACGCTCTTGACCGTCTTGGAATCGATGGACAGGCAAGTGGAATTGCCCGGATTACGGGAACAGGAACTGTTGTCGGGCGCGCATGGACTCTGCAGTACACGCCAATTGGAACCGAGGGTGGAACCGTTGGTGACTACATCGACGACGCGCTGCCCGGTTCGATCATCGTGCTTGCAAACAATGTCCGTACCGATGTCACCGTCTGGGGAGGCCTGCTCTCAGAGGTTGCCTCATACCGTGGGGTGACCGCAACGGTGATCGACGGCACGTGTCGCGACACTCCGCGTGCAGCCGAGGTCGGTTACTCGCTCTTTGCGAGAAGTCACTGGATGCGTACGGGTAAGGACCGCGTTCGTGTCGAATCAACACAACGCCCAGTCTCGATTGGTGGAGTTCTTGTTCGGCCCGAGGACGTGCTGGTTGGAGACGCCGATGGTGTGGTCGTTGTGCCGCGCGAACGTGCTGAAGAGATCGTCAAGGTAGCGCTCAAGATCGAAGAGGCCGAACAGGCAATTCATCTCGAGGCGATGCAGGGGATGCGGCTCGACGAGGCGCGTCGTCGACACGGCTATCACCAGCTCCAGACCAAGGCGGATTGACAGGCTTTCTCAAGTTTGATCCCCGCGGAGGACGCGGGAATGAGGTGCAGAGGGGACAGATCGATCTAAGGGTCTGGAAGTTGACACAGAGTGTGTCTTGGAACTGGGGAAGCCCATGATTGGAGGAGCACCATGATTTTAATCACCGGAGGTCTTGGCTTCATCGGACTGCACACCGCGCGGGCACTTGTTGATATGGGTGAAGGGGTTGTCTTGACCCAGTACCGCGTTCCCCGTGCGCCTGCTTTCATCAAGGATGACTTTGGCAAGACGGCGTTCATCGAACAGCTCGACGTCACCGATGCAGATGGCCTTGCAGCGATCGGCAGGCGCCATCAGATCGACTCGATCATCCATCTGGCCGTTCCAGGTCTTGGTGCACTCAGTGCTGCCGAAGATTTTCGCGTCAACATGACAGGCCTGTTGAATGTGCTGCGCGCCGCCGAAGAGTGGAAGGTCAAGCGGGTCTCGATTGCGAGCTCACTAGCGATCTATGGCTCGATCCCCGAACTTCCTCACAGAGAAGACATGACCTTTTCTCTGTCGAGCACGAACCCGACCGAGGCCTACAAGAAGGCCTATGAGGTGCTCGCGAATCACTACGCAGACCGCACCGGTGTTGATCTCGTGAATCTCCGGATCGCAGCGATTTGGGGTCCGCTCTATCACTCGATGTCGAACCTTCCGAGCAGGCTTGTCCATGCAGCTGTCAAAGGTGTACCGGCGAAGATTGATGGTCCGCGTGGACCGTCGTATCTCGAAGATGGCGGGGATCTTTGTTACGCGCCTGACTGTGGACGCGGAATAGCGCTCTTGCAGGTCGCGACGAATCTTTCAGGTCGTACCTACAACATCGGTGCAGGCCGTGGGGTCAAGAACCGAGAGATCCTCGAGGCTGTCCAAAAGGTGATCCCGGGCTTTTCCGCTGCGCTGCCCGAAGGGCACGCGCCGGGCTCTGGTGACGAGGTTGCCTACATGGACCTGTCGCTGATCAAGCGCGATGTTGGATACGAGCCGAAGTTTTCCACCGATGCAGCGGTAGCTGACTACATCGCCTGGCTTCAGGCTGGCAACGACGAGTAATGCAACACGACGCTCGTCGTCGTTGCAGTTTTTGATAACGGCAGGCCAATGGCCTGCCGTTGTGCTGTCTTGGATCATTGATTGAAACGAGGTCGATCAGTGCGAGGCGAAGAGAGCGATGCTGCACTGGGAGTGCCACATGTCGTGTCGCGCTGGGTGCTTTTCAGTACTGTCTCTGTCGCGCTCACGATGGCATCGATTGACCAGACGATCGTCTCTGTTGCATTGCCAACTATCCATGTCGAGCTGCACGCTCGAATCAACTGGTCGAGCTGGATCATCAGCGCCTATGCGTTTGGTCTCGTCATTGCGATGCCACTTGCCGGGCGAACAAGTGATCTCTATGGCCGAAAACGGGTCTTCATCGGTTCGATTGTCCTGTTCACCGTGACCTCGCTCGCGTGTGGGGCGGCGACGAGCGTCTATGAACTCATTCCTCTGCGAACGCTGCAGGCTCTTGGCGGTGGGGCGTTTCTCCCCTCTGCGATCGGCATCATCTCCGATGCATTTGGAGATCAGCGCGATCGGGCAATCGGGATGACGAGCACGATTCTTCCTATCGGTGGCCTGATTGCCCCAGCGCTTGGAGGACTGTTCATCCATTATTGGACCTGGAGGGGAATCTTCTGGGTAAACGTTCCGATCGGCATCGTTCTCGTCGTCGTTGCGCTCCGCCATATTCCCAAAAGTCCTGTCCAGCCAACTGCCTCGACGGACTTCATCGGCGTGGGTCTGCTCAGTCTCACCATTCTTTCAGCGATGGCGATGATTACGGTGTTAGGCAATGGCAACACAGCGTTCTGGTCATGGCCGGTGCTGTTCACGCTCTCAATATCGGTCGGTGCGATTTTGCTGCTCGTGCGGCGCTCTTCGAAGATTTTGCATCCGCTCATTCCGCGCGGACTTGTTCTTGGCAGGGGTTTTCTCATTATGAACATGTTGAACCTCTCCTTTGGCACATTTCTGCTCGGGCTGGGCTCTTTGCTCCCGCTCTACGCGCAGGATCGCTATCACCTCTCTGCACTCGATGCCGCGACGTCGCTGACGGGTCGGGTGATCGGTCTCATTATCTTTGCGGTGCTCGGTTCTTATATGCTCCGAAAAGTTGGCTATCGCATTCCTATTGCAATTGGCATCGTGGGCATCGCTGTCGGGACGTTCTTTCTTGCCGTTTCGCCACACGGACTCTCGCCGTACTGGTGGCTCTCGATTGGTGGATTGATTACGGGATGTGCCTTTGGTTTTTGTGCTCCAGCGGTCAACAACGCGAGCCTTTCGTTAGCCCCAGAGCATGTGGGCGCGATTACAGGCCTTCGAGGTCTCTTTCGCCAGACGGGGACGATTCTTGGTGTCACGATTCCAGCTGCGCTTGTCGCTCGGAGCTCTCATCCTGGAAGCGCACTCGCGATCGTCCTTTTCGTGAGCGCCTCGGTGTTTTGTGTGCTCCTTCTTGTCGTGAGACATGTGCCCGAACACGAGGGATCTTGGTAGCTCTCGCGGGGTCATGATCTCGATTCAGATAGCGATAATTGCGTGAGCGTGAAAAAGCGTCTAAGCAAGACGGGTCGGCCAATCTGTATTCGTCTGATGGCCAGCGGGCCCCAGGGGTTCAGAGGCTTTATGGCTGGTCTGTCTGAGGTGTGGTTCTCAAGCTGACGCATGATGGGAGAAAGAGGAACAAAATGCCAAATATCGAACTAGGGGTGGCCCTCTCTGACAACGCGCGGACCAAACCGGTTCACGATGGCGTGGTTCGCGCGGAGGGTATCGACCTTCGCGTTACCAAGGTGCATCCCTCAGAGATGTTCTGGCGTCAGTTGCACTACAAGGAGTTTGAGGTCTCAGAGATGTCGATGAGCTCCCTGCTCGCGGCCCGCTCGGCCGGAGACGATACCTGGGTGGCGCTTCCCATCTTCACCTCGCGTCAGTTCTTTCACACCGGGATACTCGTGAGAGAGGACGCGGGGATCAAGACTCCTGCGGATCTCAAGGGAAAGCGCGTTGCTGTTCCTGAATATCAGCAGACGGCCGCGCTCTGGGCACGCGGGATCTTGCGTCACGAGTTCGAGGTCATGCCAGAGGACCTGCATTGGTTCATGGAACGACCTCCAGAACAGAGCCACGGTGGTGCCACCGGATTTACCCCACCTCCAGGGGTGCGTCTTGACTACATGGACCGCAATTCCAACATCGGCGAACAGCTGATGAACGGTGGAGTCGACGCGACGCTTCTCTACATTGCTGACCGGAACCTGATCGATCGTTCGCGCGCAGACCTGACTCTCGGTGAGGAGATTCACACACTCTTTCCTGACCGTCGTGCAGAGGCAGTTCGCTATTTCCAAAAGACCGGGTTCTATCCGATCAATCACTGTGTCGTTGTGCGCAAGGATATTGTCAAGGCCTACCCATGGGTTCCGCTGAATCTGTATTCGATGTTTCTTGAGGCAAAGCAGATCGCACATACCCAGCAGACTGCCGGCCTTTCGGTCTTTCTTGACGCCGGCCTTGTCGACCCATCGGTTGAGACAGCGCTCAATACGGATCTGTTCACCTATGGAGTCGTTGCCCAGCGTTCAATACTCGAGACGATTGCGCAGTACTCGTTCGAGCAGGGTCTCTCGCCGAGACAGTTCGAACTCGACGAGATTTTCTATCCTCCGACACTGGAGCTTTAGGTTCTTCGAATCATCTGAGATTTTCTGTATCGGGTTTGACGACATCAATTTGTGACAGGGGAGAGACACGATGGCATTAAGTAACGACGAGCGCAGGGAGATCAGCGAGACGATCGCCCGTTCATGTCGCATCATGGGCAAGCTTGATATGACCCATGCGGCACTTGGTCATGTGAGCTACCGGATTCCCGGGACCGACACCATGCTCATCAAGGCCAAGGGTCCAGATGAGGTGGGGGTGCGCTACACGCGTCCCGAGGACATCATCGAAGTCGATTTCAATGCGAACAAGATCTGGGGACCAGATGGACTCCAGCCTCCGAGCGAGAGTTACCTGCACCTTTGGATGTACAAGAAAAACCCTGAGGTGCAATGTGTGATCCATATCCACCCAAGGCCAGCTGTGCTGCTGACGATCTGCAACAAGCCGATCCTCCCGATCTATTCCGCGTACGGAACGGGAGTTAGCCTTGCACTCGAGGGCGTGGAGACCTACCAGCGATCGATCAGGATTCTCAATGATGAACTTGGTGAGGACTTTGCCACGTTCATGGGCACCAAGAAGGTTGCACTGATGCGCGGGCATGGCATCAGCGTCGTTGGAAGTTCAGTTGAAGATGCTACGGTGCGGGCGATCGCACTTGATGAGCTGACAACGATGAACTATCAGGCCTATCTGCTCGGAGATCCTCAGCCGATTCCAGATATCGACCTTGAATTTATGAAAAAGCCGCAGGAGACGAACAAGGGACGGGGCTCTGTCGGTGGCGAGGTCGGGATGCTTGCCACATGGCGCTACTACTCGATGCTGACCGACGAATACGAGACCGGCTGAGCCCGATCGCGCCGAGTCGAGCCCCTGAGTTGGGGAATCCCTGATTACGTTCATATTACGTTTTGCTTACGAATTGCGTAATATTTGGCTATTCTCTTGGACGAGGGAGCTGTCGCCGTTTCGCGGCCCGGGTGCTCACGGCTGAGTACGTGTCGTCCGATTCGCGGTGGCTCTCGGATCACAATCGACTCGTATCACAGCTATCTGATACCTACCAAACGGGAGCTCCATTGCATAACGGAATGTATCTTGGGATGCAACGCATCCTCCTTGCTGGCGGCGCCGTTCTGTCTCTAGTCGGGATGACCGTCATCCCTGCCTCGGCATCTGCCACCAAAGCCTCGGCCTCTGCCACCAAATCAGAAAAGTCCTGTCACAGCGCGAACGGAATCAAGGTCACCGACCCGCTCGCGCGCAAGGGCCTTGCGTTTTACAAGGGCAAGACCATGAGCTTCATCTCCCCAGGATCGGTCGGTGGTCCCTTTGACCTCCAGGTCGCCGGCGAGATTCCGAGCATGCAGGCATTCTTGGGCGCGACGATCAACGAGACGCGCATCACGACCGGAAACACGATTACCGGTCAGGACTATCTTGCTCATGCACTGCCAGACGGATTGACCGAGGGCCTGTTGAACCCGTTGAATGACGTCGCTGACATTTTGACTAATACCCCTGGTATTAATTTCAATTCAGGGCGCCTTGCCTACCTTGTCTCCGCTGGCGTCGCTGGTTCGCCGCTTGTGACGCCGGTCGGTTCGGGGTACACGAGCTTTGGGCAGTTGATTAGCGCGTCAACGGCGGGAACGCTCAAGATGTTGACCCAGACGGCAGGTACAACGAACGCGATCCTGCGGACATGAATGGGTGTCATGGGTATCACGCCCAAGTGGATATCGGGTTACAACAAGCTTGCCGACGAGGTCACCGGACTGTTGCGTGGTGACGTTCCTATTGCCGATATCGATCTGAGTTTTTCGTGCGGCATGCTCCAGGCCGGGAAGGTCATCGCACTCGCAACAAATGTGGTTCCACCGGTTGGGACAAACTGCCGGAGATACCTCGCTGTGGTCCCCACCTTCAAGCAACTTGAGAAGACCTATCCGCCTACGACCAAGAAGCTCAAGACCGAGTGGAACACTCTGAACTCGCTTCTCGCGGTCACAGGCAACCCGACCGTCACCCAGAAAAGTGTGGTTGGTTACAAGGTCAACACACTCCGGGCGGCGATGAAGTGGGCTTACACTCAGCCTGCGGTCAGGACGATAATGCTGGGATTTGGTCAAAATCCAACATACGGCAACCCAGTGCAGTCAAAGCAGAACTACCTGACTGCCTTGAGACTTGGTAAGTCCGTTATCTGCTACGTGCAGGGGACTTGTTAGGCAAGACCAACACAACACCGATCGTGAGAGGTGGGTGGGGGAGTCTCTCGCACCCACCTTCTCTTCGTAGTGGATCTATGGATATCGCGCGGATTGTGATCCTGTTGTTCTCTGTGGAGCATTGCTGGACCTCTCCGTTCTTGCTCAAGTCCTTCGCAATGCGTATGATCGACTTTGTTCGTTGCGGACTCCAGATGACCGGATTGTCGTGGTCGCGTGGTTCGTATCCAGCGTTGGTAGCAATTCGCGGTCGTGGTTACTGCGTCGAGCCCGACAGATGAAAGAGGAGTGCAGATGACGATTGAGGGCGTAAGTATCGAACAGATCAAGACCGCCGAAGAGAGGCTCGCAGAGGTTTTCATTACGCGAGACATTGCGAACGAACATGATTCCACGGCAGACCGCACATTCGTACGCGAGGTCCGAGGAGCCTATGGTGACCTTCTTCCGACGCTGCTTTCGCAGCCGCGTGTCTATCCCGAATCGATCCTGAACTATCACGGCGGACCTCAGTTTTTTGGTAAATCGGTTGTCCGTCCTGGCAAGGTTGCGACGACCCAGCTTTTCGAAACCCACATCGAGACGTTTTCTCCGGGTGGATATAGCCAGAAGCATGGGCATATGAATGGGGCGATTTTCTACATCCTCGATGGCGAGGGTTACGACATACACGACGGCATCCGTTATGACTGGAAGGCCGGTGACATTTGTATCGTCGAGCCCGGCTGCGTGCACCAGCACTTCAACTCGGACCCGGAGAACCCCGCGAAATGTCTCGTGATGAAGTCCAAGCCGATCTATCTGTTTGCCAACCTGTTGTTCCAGAAGTTCGTCGAGCCGTCGCCGACTGAGCCGGTTCCGGGCTTCGAGGGCTGGGAGCCACCGGAGGGTTACTGATTCTTCGTTGAAAGTACGACCGTCCAAATTTAAGATCCATTTTGCTAGCGACCAAGGAGTAACAGAAAATGGCAAGTGAGCGCGAGCGTGCAATGCTCGGAAAGACCGGACCTGCCTATTATGCGGAGTCCCTTGAGCGGAGCAAGAAGAGCCGCGAGACCGCAAAGACGTTGCACAAAGCGGTTCCAGCAGAGGAGCAGGTTTGGGAGCGCAGCCCACAGGGGTTGATCAAGCACCTCGTCAATGGCGAGATGGATACCTCCGAGCCGTGTCTTGACATGTACCAGCAGTATCTCGAAGTCGGCGGCAAGTCCGGCAAGCACCGTCACATGACCGAGGAGATGCTCTACATCATCGAAGGTTCCGGATATGACCTCCACTGGGATCCCCAGTTTGATGCAGATGTGACGATCGACTTCACGTGGTCTGAAGAATCGAAGAAGTTCGAGTGGAAGCGCGGCGATTTTGTCTACATTCCCGCGTACGCAATCCACCAGCACTTCCAGACCGGCGACACTCCTTCGCGTTTTATCAGCGCGACCTCCCGACAGGTTGCCCAACTTGGATTTGATTGGATCGATCAACTCGAGACCGTTGAGGCGCCACCGATTCCCTCATAGGACGCTTCGAGAGATCAAAGAGATCTCTGTCGACATATGGTTGCGTATTGTTCGTCTGCTCGGCATGGGTTGAGGAGCTGTCAGAGTCGGGAGCGCTTGTCAGTGACGCGGGTGTACCGGAGTTGTCTCGCGGCGAGCGGACAGGGATCGGAGGATCTCGTGACTGATCCGTCGAGCAATGCCTACGATATTTTTGAACAGCTCGCGCGCGATCCGTATTTTCGCGAATGGACCGATGTCTCAGGCTTGTTCACGCGCGAGGACATTGAAGCAGCGATCGCTCTCGTTCTTGGCACGCCACAACCAGGCCTGCCACTATTGCCCGGCGCGCAAGAGCGCGCGATGGCGAGACTGGCTCTCTATCAAGTCGTTGCGCACCATCTTGAGGAGGCTCCGATGAGCTGGGAGGAGCTTTTTATGCGCTTGAGTCCAGAGGAGATCACCGAGGTCGAGCAGATACTCGGAGCAATGTCTATGAGAGAGCTCTTCGAGTGAGCTCTTGTCCAATTGGGTTCTGACAAGCCAGCAGACCGGTCACTGCCGGGATGTCGGTTTGGCGTTCAGAGACCGTTGAGAGGCCAGCTGTCTCAGTACACCGAAACAGTGCTCGTTCCCGCGACAGCTTCTCGTGGCGATTTACACTGGTAAGGCTGTATTTTGCCGAGCTGTCGGAGTACACCGTTTGGTGAATGCCGTTTGGTCAATCGAATATCTCGTTGGAATATCTTGAAAGGAACACCTGAATGCGAGTTGCTCTTGCCGGTGCTGGCGCCTTTGGAATCAAACATCTTGACGGACTTCTCAACATCGATGATGTTGAGATCACCTCGATCGTGAGCAGGAGACTCGAACAGGCACAAGAGGTCGCATCAAAGTACGGCGCATCTCATGCAACGACCGACCTCAACGAGACACTTGCACGTGACGACGTCGATGCGGTGATTCTTTGCACCCCAACGCAGATGCATGCCGAGCAGTCGATCGCCGCGATGCGCGCTGGCAAGCATGTTCAGGTCGAGATCCCGCTGTGTGACCGATGGGAGGATGCGCTCGAGGTTGAGAGGGTGCAGCGCGAGACCGGACTTACCTGTATGGTCGGACACACGCGCCGTTTCAACCCGTCTCATCAGTGGGTCCACAATCGCGTCGTCTCTGGAGAGCTGTCTATCTCGCAGATGGACGTGCAGACCTACTTCTTTCGACGCACGAACATGAACGCGCTTGGTCAACCTCGCAGTTGGACGGACCATCTGCTCTGGCACCACGCCGCACACACGGTTGACCTGTTTCAGTACCAGACCGGAGAGAGGGTTGTCGTTGCCAACGCAGTCGAGGGACCCAAGCATCCTGAACTTGGGATTGCGATGGACATGTCGATCCAGCTCCTTACCGACGGTGGAAAGATCTGCTCTCTTTCGCTGAGCTTCAACAATGATGGACCACTTGGTGCTTTCTTCCGGTACATCTGCGACAACGGTACCTACATCGCTCGTTATGACGATCTCTATACCGGCAGCGATGAGAAGATTGACGTCTCCAAGGTCGCAGTTTCCATGAATGGTATTGAGCTTCAGGATCGTGAGTTCATATCCGCGATCCGCGAGTCGAGAGAGCCGAATTCAAGTGTCTCTGGAGTGCTCGATTGTTATCGCGTGCTTGGCGAGCTTGAGGTACAACTCAAGTCGAGGGGTTAATCGCGAGGGCTGCGAGAGACTTTCATTCGAGACCAAAGGCGGGCTCTCAATCACGAGGGTCTTGGCTTTGCTTTGAGCACTTTGACGGCTTCGCACTCTCGCTGTGATGCTTAACGCAGTACAGCATCTTCGCGACGAGGTCCTCGCGTGAGGAGAACTCGTCGCGCTGCGGGTGCTCACGGATGAGAATCGAGAATAAGTACTCAATTAACCGGCTCCTCAGGGTTGGGCCAGCCAGCTTGCGTGTGCTGGTGTGTGGTGGACGAAGAAGCGACTGTGCGTGGCGAACCAGGAACCCGTCGCCCTGGAGGTGTGCGAGGAGCCGTTGTCCAAAACGACGTGGATCGAATGCGACTCATCGATGCTTGCGTCGATCTCTTCCAAGAGGTCAATGAAGTTGACCGAGTCGTTGCGGGCAATGTCTCGTGCGGCGACTCTTCCAGTCGAGACGTCGATCGACGCGGTGCCGTTGTGGACGTACTCGAACTCGTGCCGGGGAGCCAACCTGGTCGGACTGCTGTCGGCGGGCGCTGGTGCTCTTTGACCTGGATAGAGATCTTCTCATCGATGCTCAACACGACGGCGTTCTCCGGAGGCGAAACGTAGAGCCCGCAGATGTCAGCCGCACGCTCCCAAAGCTCCGGAGTGTCGCGTCTCGTTAGCCAACTGTCCACCTTGTGCGGGCGCACGTTGTTAGCCGCGAGTGCCGTTCGATATGGGAGGCCGAGATGCCGATCCCCGCCGCTGCCATCTCCTTTTCAACTCAGAGTGGTTCTACTGCGAGGAAAACTCCGGGAACCGGGTGGAGCATTGGACCTGCAATCAAGGTGGATCAGTCCACGGATATCCGGTCAGATCAGCGCAAAATATGCCAGTTGTGGGCAAAATCGAAAAGTCGTGGACTCCCCTGCAAAATTCCGTGATACGTTCATCCCTACTTGTGTTGAACTATCAACACAGGGTGTTTTGTTCGGTATACTG
>DATLTI010000091.1:0-2860 GCA_035533675.1 Acidimicrobiales bacterium
AATCGACCGTCTCGGGGAGAGTGGCTGTCCGCAGCGACGACACGATAGGTCGGTTGCTTCTTCTTGCCCATGCGCATCAGGCGGAGCTTTACAGCCACATCAAGTCCTTCTCTTTCTTTCGATTAGCGATCATCAGAGCACTCAAGTATGGGACATATTTGTCCGGTGCTCGAACGGGGAAACAGTTTAGCTCAGATGACCTGCTTATTTAGACGAGGGCGTAACCCGCCCTCCCTTCTTCTTTCGGCCCTTTGCGGCCCGGGCGAGCCCCGCTGCCATCACCGAGGAGCGCATCATCTTCTGCATCTCCTTGAACTGTCTGAGCAGGTTGTTGATCTGTGTCGTCGAGGTGCCAGAGCCATGTGAGATACGAAGTCTTCTGGAACCATCGATCAGCGTCGGGGTGACGCGCTCCTCGGGGGTCATCGAGCGGATGATTGCCTCGATGCGCGCAACATCACGATCTTCGATCTTCGCGTTCTTCATCTCCTTGGGAAGCCCTGGCATCATGCTCAATACGCTCGAAAGCGGACCCATCTTCTTCATCTGCTGAAGCTGGTCAAGAAAGTCCTCAAAGGTGAACTTGCCCTGGCGAAGACTCTCCATCGCCGCCGTGGCCGTCTCTTCGTCATAGACACTCTCGGCTCTTTCAATCAGTGAGAGCACATCTCCCATGCCAAGGATCCGGCTTGCCATGCGATCGGGATGGAAGCTCTCAAAATCACCAACGCGTTCGCCGGTCGAGACGAAGGCAATCGGGCGTCCAACAACGGACTTGACCGAGATCGCGGCACCACCTCTGGCATCGCCATCGATCTTCGAGAGGATGACGCCGTCAAGTTCAAGTGCCAGATGAAACGCCCGAGCGGTCTGGACTGCGTCCTGACCGGTCATCGCGTCAATCACCAAAAACGTGTAGTCCGGATCTATCGAGTCATGGATGGACCGCACCTCGGCCATCAACGGCTCATCGATCGTGATACGACCCGCGGTGTCGACAATCACCACGTCACGACCGACGCGTACCGCCTCGGCGACTCCGCGTCTCGCGACCGAGAAGGGATCGGAGGCCTCAGAGAAGACCGCAACGCCAACCTCGCGGCCAAGCACCTTGAGCTGCTCAACCGCCGCTGGGCGCTGCAGGTCCGCTCCAACAAGAAGTGGATGACGGCCCTGTTGTTTGAACCACAGCGCGAGTTTTGCTGCAGCTGTGGTCTTTCCCGAGCCCTGGAGACCGGCGAGCAGGACGATCGTCGGAGGAATCGACGCATAGCGCAGCGTGAAGGTCTCGCCACCGAGGGTCTGCGTGAGTTCTTCGTTGACAACCTTGATGACCTGTTGTGCGGGTGTCAGGCTCTTGGAGAGCTCTGCTCCAGAACAGCGCGCGCGGAGTGCCTCGATGAGGTCGCGCACCACCTCAAGCGCGACGTCTCCCTCCAACAGGGCGACTCTGATCTCGCGAAGAACCTCGTCGACCTCGGCATCACCAAGTCTGCCGCGTCCCTTGAGGCGCGTAAAAATCTCGTCAAAGCGATCGGTGAGGGTCTCGAACATGGCTTTCGCAAGGTTAGTCGGACATCCTGGCTGGCCCGCTGGCCAGGATCTGCCAGATCAGGTGCCAAACGGCTTACTCGCGCTCGCCCTCTTCAAACAACGCCGCAGCGAATTCGACCGGATCAAACACGACAAGGTCGTCGATCTGTTCTCCAAGACCAACTAGCTTGATCGGCAGGCCAAGTTCATGTCGGATCGCGAGCACGATCCCGCCCTTCGCGGTGCCGTCAAGTTTGGTAAGCACCACACCGCTTACCTCAACCGCTCTGGCGAACTCACGCGCCTGAGTGAGGCCATTCTGACCCGTCGTTGCATCAAGAACGAGCAGCACCTCGGTCACTTCGCCGGGTTCGCGATCAGCAACACGACGGATCTTTTTCAGCTCTTCCATGAGATTGGTCTTGTTCTGCAGCCGCCCGGCACTATCTGCGAGCACAAGGTCCGCACCCCGGGCGTGTGCATGCGCAATCGCGTCATAGACAACCGAGGAGGGATCGGCTCCGTCTGCTCCCTGGACGATGTCTGCGCCGCTTCGCACTGACCAGAGCGCAAGCTGATCGCCTGCAGCTGCGCGGAAGGTGTCACCGGCCGCGAGCACGACTGAGTGGCCGCTCGCAACCTCGCGTCCAGCGAGCTTGCCGATCGTTGTCGTCTTGCCGACTCCATTCACGCCAACAAAGAGCCATACCGTGGTGCGCAGGTGTGACCGATGGAGTTCTCGGTCCTCGCCATCAAAGAGGGCGATGATCGAAGCCTCGAGATCGCGGATCATCTCCTCGAAATCTCCGCTCAGCTCCTTCGTCCGAAGCTTCGCGCGGAGTTGACCGAGCAGGAACTGAGTCGTCGAGATACCAACATCAGCAAGGATGAGCGCCTCCTCAAGCTCCTCGAGTGTCTTCTCGTCGACCCTCTGTCGCCGTCTCAGACCGAGTAGCGGTGTACGAAGGACGCCACGCGAGCGACCAAAACGCGAACGGCGCGTACGTTCGACCGCGTCGTCTTCGGTCTCTTCATCTTCGAAAAGATCAGTTTCGCTGACTGATCCGTTGAGATCGGTCCCGAGAGGGTCAGGTCCAGAGTCGTCCAAGTCGCCTTGTGCTTCAGCTGACGGGGCCTCGACCTCCCGGTTTCGCCGAAACAGCATCAGCGCAGTTCTGCGTTGTGACCCGCACCCTCGTCGGAATCAGCGGCAACGGACGAGGGCGTCGGACCTGATTTGCGAACGCGTTCACTGACGACACGTGATGCACCACCGGGCTGCATGGTCACGCCATAGAGCGCGTCGGCATACTCCATCGTCTTTTTC
>DATLTI010000092.1:0-13986 GCA_035533675.1 Acidimicrobiales bacterium
AAAGTAGCCAGTCGGTGGTAATGAATCTCGTCCAACGAATTCATAAACCATTGGGCCGCTAGCTCATCGGGTAGAGCAGGGGACTTTTAATCCCAAGGTGCCGGGATCGAGACCCGGGCGGCCCACCAGTAAAACAAAGGACTTTAGAGTCAAGTAGGGCTCCAACACCATAGAAAACTCACAGAAAACTCACACTCTTACGATTTCTGGTAAACTTGAGTGTGTGAGTGGAAATATCCGAACTGCCGGGTACGGAGTCTGGGAGGTGAGACTGGACTCCGGACGAGATCCCGTCACCGGGCGTCGACGCCAATTGAGTCGCCGTGTTCACGGCTCCAAGCGAGCCGCTCAGAAAGTCCTGAATGCTCTCGCTACCGAGATCGACGTCGGTCGATTTGTTGGCACGTCAACAACCTTCGCAGAACTTTGCACGCAATGGCTGACCCTGGCCGAGAACGATCTCAGCCCAACGACACTCCGTCGCTACAAGAATCTTCTCTCAAAACGTATACTCCCCGCTCTCGGTGATCGACCGCTGAAAAACATCCGCACCATCGACCTGGATCAGCTTTACCTCGGCCTGTCGAACAGAGTCGGACTCGCTCCTGCGACCGTTCGCCAAATCCACGCCGTTATTCGCAGAGCATTCCGTCAGGCCATCCTTTGGGGCTGGATCAACACCAATCCAGCGACCAACGCAACGCCTCCCCGGCTCGCGAAACCTGATCTCTCCCCTCCCGACATAGAGCAGGTCGCTGAGCTGATCGACAAGGCGACCGAGCGCGATCCCGAGTTGGGTCACTTTTTCCACATCGCCGCGTCGACCGGGGCGCGTCGAGGAGAAGTGTGCGCTCTTCGCTGGAGCAACCTTGACACGCAAGTTCGAACGCTCACCATCGAGCGTTCAATCATCGAAATCCTTGGGGGCCTTTCCGAGAAGGACACGAAGACCCACGCCAACCGCAGAATCAAGCTCGACCCCGTAACGCTGGAAGTCTTCGAGGCCCAGCGCGCCATTATGACCGAACGAGCAGCATGTGTGGGCATGGTTCTGGCCGACGACGCCTACGTCTTCTCACGCGAGCCGAACGGCTTAATCCCATTAACGCCGGGTTACGTGACGAAACAATTCGCATTAATCAAAGACGACCTTGGCTACCATTCGATGCGCCTGCACGATCTGCGCCACTTCGCCGCGACGCGTCTCATGGCCGCAGGCATCCCCATCCGCCAGGTCTCTGGGCGTCTCGGTCATGCGAACCCCTCGACCACGTTGTCGGTCTATACGCATTTCCTGGAGGCAAGGGATCAGGAATCGGCTGATGTGATGGGCCAATCGTTGCCCAAGTCAAAGTCGACTGCGAAGGCAAAATCGGCAGAGACGACAACGGCGTAATCCATCGTCCACCTTCGGCAAACTCGGGACCCAATGGGGCGCGGCAAATGAGTGGGGGTTCACGTCGGGTCTCCGACAACAATTATCTGATAATCTGATTTCATGACAGAAATTAGCGCCACGGAAGCAGCGAGAAACTTCGCCGAGCTTCTCGACGCTGTCGAACACAAAGGTGAACGAATTCTGATCGCGCGACGAGGTCGAGTCATTGCCCAAATTGAGCCCGTAGCAAAGGGACGGGGCACGGATGTGAAGTCTTTGATTAAGCGCCATCCGGTCGACGCTCGATGGATGTCCGTGATCAGGGATGCTCGTGAATTGGTCGTTTCGGAGGAACGGTTCTGAGCAGACTGCTGCTTGACACGACCTTTTTGGTCGACGCGGAACGGTCGAAGGATAGTCTCGACGACGTAATCGGTGACGATGACGACATTGCCGTGGCGGCAATTACCTTGGCCGAACTCTTGGTCGGAGTGGAGTTGTCAAAAGGTAAAACCAAGGCAAGCCGCCAGGGGCTTGTCGACGAAATTGTGGCGTCCGTTCCGATTGTTGATTACGACCTCTCCGTAGCACGCGCTCATTCCCGACTTTTGGCAGCGGTTCGACAACAGGGGAGACCTCGAGGGGCGCACGACTTGATTATCGCGGCCAGCGCGCTCTCGTCGAATCGGGTGGTAGTGACGGCGGATCAGACTGCCTTCGTGGATCTACCCGGTGTGACGGCTGTCTTTCACCGATAAGTCTTCGCCTAACTCCTCGATATGAAGTCGCCAGTGTGTGGTAGCAGACCCGTTCCGTCGGATCCCACTCTTATCGTCGTTGGGCAGCGCAGCGCCTGGCAGACTTGGCGCATGTCTACCGTTCTCGCCCGTCGGATACTCAAGGCCTGCCAGTTACAGGGTCAGTTCATTCTCCGCTCAGGGGTGACCAGCACGGAGTACTTTGACAAGTACCTCTTCGAGTCCGATCCGGCGCTCTTGCTCGACGTGGCGAACGCCATGGTCGACTTGCTCGTGCCGTGTGACGTCCTGGCTGGCATGGAGATGGGCGGCATACCGCTCGTCACCGTCTTATCGCAGGTCAGCGGTCTCCCCGCCGTCTTCGTGCGCAAAGACCCAAAGAACTACGGCACCTGCAAGGCGGTCGAAGGCATCTCGGTGAACGGCCTCCGAGTCGTCGCCGTGGAGGATGTCGTGACCACTGCCGGAGCGCTTATCGCTGGTTGCGAGGAACTCAGGGCAGCCGGCGCAACCGTCGATCTGGCATTGTGTGCCATCGACCGGGACCAAGGTGGGGGCGCCGCACTCGCCGCGCACGGCGTCGCATTGCGAGCGGCGGTCAAGCGATCCGATCTCGACGAGATTCGCAGGTAATCCCCGAAGGGGGTATTGCCTTCGGCCCTCCGAGAGCAAATTGGTTCAAGTTGCTAATCGCCAGTGTTTGGTACCAGATCGCTGACGTCGGGTCCCCGATATTTAACCGCTCCACCGTTCAAGCCGCCAGTCGGAGATTGAGAACTTCGGCTCTCCGACACCAGCAATATCCGACCCTGAATTCCGGCCATATTCCCGTGATCTCAAGATTGTGCTGTTTTCGGGAACTTTGATACACACATGATGTCAGTGTCCTTTTAAGGAGTTGGGCCTGAATCAAGTAGATCGCGAACGCGCAACTGTTCCTTCAGCAGGCGCGAGAATCGAGTTTGGTTGTCCGCCACGTAGGACTCGCACAGCGCCTGTCCGGCGAGGTAGGTGATCACGTAGGTACGTGTCGTCGGATCGAATAGGTACCGGACGAGGTGTGTTGCGATCACGGACGTGACTAGTCCCCAGCGTTCGAGGTACTCGGACGCCTCTGCGTGGCTGAACTTGTGCTCGTCGAGCAACAGCGCAACGTTGACGACTGCCCATCCACAGATCTCGTGCGCGCGTCGCACGGCGAGTGCATGGGGCAGATCGAACTCGACCCCGGCGTCATGAAGGACGGTTGTTAGTGCAGTTCCTCCGGCTCCTTCGAGTAGAAGATTCGGTGCCATTCGACCGATCCCCTCGGCAATCAGCGACTGTGGCGTAGGGATGAGCACAATCGTCTCCTCGAGCAGTTGCCTGTCTCGAACGAGAAACTGCTCCTTGCAGCTGCGCTCTGTGTGGTGTCCAGGGTAGGCCTCGTGCGTCGCGACCGTCAGTACTTCGAAAGCTGACAGCGGCCGGTCGACATTGACACTGATGCGACTTCGCATGTTCCCGAGGTACTTGCAGTACGCCATCCACGTAACGTCTCGGGCGGTGTCGACGGTTGTTCGTTCGCCTTCTGGCAGGACGATAATGTCACGAGTGAGGCGACGGGCAGTCTCGATGGTGTCCACAATCGTCTCTTCGAGCTTGGCACTCGGCACGACCATCGCTTCCTCCCATCCTCGATACCGCTCGGCCAGCGAGCCAGGCCCGCTCAGCAGTTCCTCAAGGCGCTCGTGCGCCGCCACGAATACGGTCTCATCGGTGTACTTCGGGCACACGCCGTAGCAACCAGTCGCTTCGTCGGCGTAGGACATCGACTCGCCCGCTAGCACACCTGCGTATGTTCGGAGACCGACCACTTGGTCGCGCAGCCACCCGTCACTCAACTCGTCGAGGAGTCCGTCTGACGCAACGACGAGTGTCTTTGGATCAGGCGGCGGTGCACCCGCGACCTCGGCCGCGAGTTCCGGCGGGCCGAAGTACGCGTCCACCACCCGCTCAACATGTCGACCGATTTGAAGCCCGAGCCGCAGATAGCGCTCTTCGATGGATAAAGCCATCTAATGAGGGTATCCAGTGCTGCTCAGGCCAAGTCCACCACCGTGCTCCCAGAACCAGATCCGCCAGTCGGATTGTTGAAGTCGGTTCTCCGGCGCCAATCAGGTCTTGGCTAGGTCAAGCCAGTGCAAGGTTGCATTTCTGTAGCGTCGGGTCAGCGACTTGACAGACATAGGAGCATCAGGGAATGCACCCTCAGAGAGGCCAGTCGAAGTGGATACGATGAGGGCGAAGCGGGAATGTCGGGCAGTCCTCAGGCCGCTGGCAGACGTCGTCCTCGCGACTACGTCGACTCAACAAAGCGGCATCCTTGAGGGGGCAGAACATGGGAGTTAGGGAGTACACCACGGGAGACCTCTCGAGCGTTCGAGCCATGATGAGCGAACTCCACGGCCGAGAACTCGCGGATTTCGATCCTCGGACCGTAAGGCAAGGTTGGAAGTCAATCGTCTATGACGACCCCGAGATTGGGATCGTGGGCTTTCTGCTCGGGAGTTTTGTCGACTACGGGATAGCGCATGAAGGCGGAGGCATGATTGAGCAACTGGTGGTTACTGATCTGGCCCGCAACCACGGTGTTGGCTCCGAACTCGTGTCTGCGTGGCAGCAATGGCTCGGGGACGAGGGGATCACGCTGGGATTCGTTCCCTTTGAGGAAGGGTCCGAAGCCGCCAGGTTCTACGAGTCACGCGGATTCACGGCATGTAAGGGTCCATGGCTCGTCTGGTCCGAAGCAACGCACGCGTAGCGGCCTTGAGCGCCGAAACTCGGCCAGCCCGTTCATATCGAGCAAGTGATACTCAAGAGTTCCAAGGCTCCCTGCGCCAGTCGGAGACTGTGCACGTCGGGTTTCCGACACCAACGATCCGACTAGTTAAGACTCGTTGTTTTTGTGCGTTTCTAATCAGCCTCTTGCTTCGATGCAGTTTGCAGGCGCTGTAATACAGGGAGCGCACCCGGGCGGACGTTTCCTGCGCCCGAGTTTCGAATGCTGGGGGTACGGCATTTCTAGTGGCCTTATCTAACAACCCCGTAATTGTCGGTGACGATAGATGATCGGGGCGCAGGAAACGTCCGCCCGCGCGCGCCGCGTCGTAAATCCGCTATGTCTCGGATCGAAAACCGCCTGCTATCCAAGAGGCCATCTCTTCGACTGGGGGCTTGTATCCGTCTGAGGTATCAATCCGCCGTTGTGGTATCGAACAGCGCAGTGGCTCGTCGAACCGTTGCCACATCGATTCGTCGCGCCCTCTCAGGACATCTACGAGCGTAGAGGAGTTAGGCCGTCGGACACATCGCTCTTGTGCGAGCTCCCGAGACAGGGTGCAATGAATGGCCCCTACATCACTCACCTCTAGAAGTGGTGCAAGATCCGCTTCGCACACCCCACTCGGAAATGTGCTGTCGGCGACGATCGAAGTTCGTTGAGCTATGAACAGGCCGAGCTCCCGAAAGAAGGCACCGACAGCCTGACGAGCCTCGATGCCCTTAGGTTCGAGTTCGACTGCTCCAAGAGTGACCGCAACGGCGAGCCGGAAGTCCTCTCGATGGATAACTGGCCACCCCAGAAGGAGTCCGAGTCGATTCGAAAGAACGGTTTTACCCGAACCTTGGGTCCCCCTTACGAGGACCAACTGAGGTCTCATGATCCCAGATCCTTAGCGTTCACGCACCTCAGAATAGCGACTTCGCCTAACTTGCAATGAGGGCATTGGATTCCTACCACTCGCCCATTCTTGTCGGCGCGTCGCCGAGATTAGACGATTCAGATCCGGCCCAGGCAACATTGCAGAGTGTCGCCCGATGCGATCATCCACTGATCGGGTCAGTTACTCGAGGGCCGAGTTGAGAGTAGGAATGCGACCATGCTTGTAACTCTGCCGGATAACACAGTCGTGCACGCACAGGGTCGAATCGGATTGGCTCATTCCGAACGCCTTCGTCAGCCCGACTTCGTCGTGAATCTTGATGCGCGATGGGAGGCTGACCCTGAACTCACCTGGCCCTATCGACTAATCGCTTGGGACTACTGTCTGGCCACGAGAGCAAGCGCCAGTCGTAGATTGTTGACGTCCGGCTCCCTGATCTGAACCCGCACCTAATTACCACGCCTCATCGGGACACTGTTTGCCGAAGAGGCGACCGTCATTAGATCAACTGGCAATCGACATCGGATCCGACGATGAGAAGGTGACCTTCTCGCCGGTTTCCAGGTATTGCTGAACGTGTGCGCGCACGATGCGCAAACTAGTCCCCACCTTCAGCACCGGCACTGGTAGTTCGCCCCGTTTGTAGAGCGCCCACGCCGTGCTGCGGTGAATACCGAGAACTTGAGCGGCATCGGCCAGGCTCATCGTCGCAGGGCCCACTTCAAAATTGAGCCTCGCGTGCTCGGGTCTGGACACGATCGCAACCTCAAACGTCTTTTCCATCATCTTTCCTCGATCTGGACACTTCGCGCCCTCACTGGTCCTGTGCCCCGATGACGAGAAACTTGTCCCGCTCCAATCCACGACAATGGGTTCATTGGATGCCCGTCAGACGCGCCACAGGGGGCCTTTTCGGCACCCGATCGTCCAATTCGTCGCTATGGCTGGCCCAAAAGCCGAAGTTTGGACGAAAGCCGTTGATTTACAGGGGTTTACGGAATTTACTTCGAGGACGTTGGTCGGGTTGGGCTCATACATGTTCGACTCGGACGGCTGGGCAACGGACGTCTCGAACATCCAGGTATCTCGTCGCGTTGCGGGCGCTACATTCCTCGCGACCCACAGCGCACTAGCCGGCAAACACCGGTCAAGTTCACCGAGACCTGGAAGTTCAGGAACCATCAACGACTCGCAGGCCAAGCTGGCCTTGGGAAACGGGGTCCGGCCAGTCAGGCCAACTGAATTGGTGACAATCTGGCAAACTAACCACCCGCCGTATGGCAAGTTCCTTGAAAACAAGGGTTTTCGAAAAGTTGGTTATGAATTGTTAGGACTCGGTTAGGCCGAAAACGCCAGTAATCTAAAGGAAAAGAGGGCCTCTGTATATATACCTAACCACTAACCATATTTATGTATATATGTAGGGGCCTACAAATATCGACCCCTCTCACATAGACCCCATATATAGAGGGTCTCTCCGGGCGCGTTAGTTTGGTTATGTGGTGAGATCCCTGATCAGTGGCAGTTTTCCCATAACCGAACCATAACAACCTAACCAAACCTCACGACCTCGAATTCTACCCCCAAAATGCGTTTTACCTAATAGGGCCCGGGTAAACGCAGTTTCAACCCAAAAACGTCGACTCTTTTTGGGCTCGGCACATAGGAAGAGAGAGACCAGCAAGAGGAAATTCTCATGACCGAAATTACGCCAACCACACCCGATCACTATCGGGCCTGCAAGTCACACGATCGCGGAAAGCCAAGAATCACACAAGCAGAAACTGCCGCGACGATGCGCGTGGCGAATTTCGAACCGCCCGAACCATATCCGGGTTTCGCAAGGCCGTGGGCGTGTCGATGCCTGCGGTGCGGTCAAGAATCGACACGGAGATATTTCAACGTGAAGAACGGGCCCCGGTGTCGATTTTGCCCCCCATCACAGGCAAGCCAAAACCGCCGGATATTGAGCGAGCCTCGTACGAAGCCCGCCGATCTTGGCAAAAGTGGGACCGAATCGACACCCGGCACATAGAGAGTCATCGAAGGAGACATCATGTCAGAAATCACCCCCATCCAACTTCACGCCCACCACATCACGAGTCAGTTCGCTGACGACCCACTGGTCACGGCCACCGCAGTCGAGGTCGGATGCACCTCGGTCGACTCACCCGACCAACTCCCCGAGTCGCTCCGCAAATACCGGAGTGCGCCCCCCGGACTCCTCTTCTGGCACCACCCCCTCGGCGGCGGCGAAGCGACCCCGCAGCTCCGTCCCGACAAGCCTGACGAAGACGCGCCCAAGTACATCTTCCCCGACGACGCGGGCTCAGTGATTTCCATTACTCCATCAATGCAGAGCCGACTCGACGGGGACACAACGCGAGCCGACAAGGTGCTAATCGTCGAAGGCACAAAACAGGCCATCTTCGCTACCGCCTACGCGCCCGACGACGTCGTGGTTGTTGGAATTCTCGGATGCTGGGGCTGGAGCTTCGACAAGATGGCAGTTGCGGCACTCGACGATCTCTGCAAGGGCCGTGACGTCGTCGTGACCTTCGATGCGGACATCTCATCGAACCGGAAGGTCTACGACGCGGCCGCGGCCCTCACCCTCGCGCTCTCTACGATTGGCGCCAAGTCGGTTCGGTTCCTCAAAGTGCCAGGGTCCAAGACGATCGGCCTCGACGACTTCATCACCCGTCGCCCCATTGATAACCGCGCCTTCGCCTCAGCGAAAATGATCACCGACGCGACACTTTTCAACAAGGTGAAGAAGCCACCGCGCGCGAGCAGCGCACTCAACACCGGCGATGAAAAATTCGACTTCATCTCCGACGAACTCGGTGAAGTCATTGAGGCCGTGTTCGAGTCGATCGCCGATGATGGTTCGGTCGCCAAAGAACACATCAACCTCACCATCGCGGGGACCATCGAAGAGAACGGCATCAGTCGCGACGTACGACGCTCATCCACGTTGCTACGTGCCGCCCCGCGAATCGTCGCGACCGTCGAAGAGAAGGACGACCTTACTCCCGATGCCGAGTCGACGTTCTACCACGACATCCAACTCCAGATCGGCCCTAAATCATCTTCGACCAACTACCTCATCAAAGACGTGCTGGACAAAGATCTCGGAGGTGTGCGTGCGTGGATAGCGAGGGCAGGCACGGCAGGACTCTTCGCGTCACTAGGACGCGGCGGACAAGGCATAAACGGGCAGACCAAAATCGCTGAAGCGATGCGTGACCTCGCGAAACACTCTCCCGACGTCGAACGGCGCACAACTCTAGTGCGTACCGGTTGGTATCAAGAGAACGACGCCGTCTACTGGGTTGACTCCGGTGGCGCCCACGGTCCCGATGGCAAGATCACCACCATCAAGGCTCGTCTCGAAGGCTCGGTCAGCTCGCTCGATATACCCGGCTACCTAGAGAACTACACGATGGACGACGTCGTGGCGTCAGTCAAGACCACGATCGGTGTGTGCGACTATCTCTACGATCCGACTCCGTGGATCACAGGCGTTGTCGGGACGCTCTGGGCGATGGCGGGCGGCCCACCTGACGCAGTGCTCTACCTCGTCGGCGGAGGCGGATCAGGCAAATCTTCAATCACGGGAGCACTCGCTTCAATGCTCGGCCCCCGTTGGGGCACTAATAAAGCTCCAATGGCTTCCGTAGAAGGTACCGAGGCGTACCTCTCGGACGTCGCCAGGCAGATACACAACTGTGCTCTAGTGCTTGACGACGCCCGTGACCGCTCATCATCACGCAGTCAAGAGAAGCAGGATGGGGCGCTCGACGCGGTGATTCGAGTTGGCTACGGCGGCGGAGGTGCCGCACGTGGCAAAAAGGTGCGTGACGCGTCGGGTAATTGGCATCAGTCGTCGGCAAGCCTTAACCGGCCCTTCGTAATTATCGCGGGCGAGACCCTTCCTGACTCCGCGCCGCAGTCGACCATCGAACGCTGTCTGGTTATCGAGGTGAAAGTCGACACGTCGCTCAAATTCGCTAAAGACACGCCCGACAAACGCTCTGGACTCGACCACCTACTTGAAGTCTCTGAGAGCGGCGCGCTGCGACCAATGCTCTCATTCTTTATTCACGGAATGGCGAAGGAGTCAACGCGAGCAATCCGTGAAGGCGAGGTCTCGGCGGCCGATGTACTCGACGAGAAACGTCAGCGTTTCGAGAAGGTCCGCGCCGAGGTCACCGAAGAAGCGTTCCTCAAGTACTGGCCAAAGAATGTCCCCGTATCTCCGCGTTTGATTCAAGTGACCGGCACTTTTCTCGCGGGCGTGGCACTTCTCGTTGAATTCATCAGCGAATTCGAGATACTCAACGAAACAGAAATCAGCCTGTTAGAAGACACGTGGTCACGCAGCATCATCGCCGCCGCCGCGTCACACTCCACCACCAATCTTGCGTCTGGCAGCGAGGTTGACCGGATTATCGCGATGGTGAAGGGGAGCATCGCGTCAGGCAGCCACTGCTTCGGGATACCACCAACTACTAGTCAGCTCTGCGTCGGTGTGGAGAAGATCATTGACATCGACGGCGTCCCTACGCCATGTGTCGCGCTCATCCCCAAGGTTGTTGGCGACATCATCAAGAATCACCACAATCTGGGTCGTCGTCTGGAGAGCGTGTTGGTTCGCGACAAGGATGGGAGGCTGACCCGCTCAACATGGATCAACGGCGACAACGTGAAGTGTCTCGTGATTCGCAAGAGCGACTACAACAAAGGCGTCGACCTGGACGACGAGCCACAGTTGCCATTAGAGGATTTCTAAATGGGACAACTTTTCCAACGTCGGCGCGAGTACTGAGCATGAGTCCCGCCAATTATTCCACCGAAACGTTCGTCTGTCTGCCGAGTGCGTCAGACATCGCATTGCTGGACGACGCCTTCGCGATCATGGGCGAGGTCTACCTCGCTGCTTGGAATGTGTGCGAGGAGATCTACCCGATCTCATCCACGTCGGTCGGGGACATGTCGCCGGCGGTCCTCGACTACTACGATGCCATATCCGCGATGGACCACGACGCACTGTTTCATTCGGCGGTCACGCCAGAACTTCGTCACCGCGCGAGCGAGCTGGGACTGAATATCGACCAGACATTCATCTTCTACGTTCGCGCTGCCGTTAGAGACCACGGTCAACGCGTAACACTTGTGAACCACGATGGCCGTCCGCACCGGCCGTGGCTCCACTTTGGATTCACCTTACCCATCGAGGAAGTCACCATCGAGACGACCGAAGACGGTGTTGATTGGTTTCGGTTCGGCGCGATCGGCCCGATAGCCTTCCGTTTTTCCATTGACTCAGTTCCGGATTGGGTCAATGAAGCCTGTTTGATGCCGCCCGAAAACGTATATGGCAGCGTATCTGACTGGGAGATCTTGTTCACGGGCGACGACACGAGCATGAAGTCTCGGTCCGACGCTCTCCACATCTCTACGGAGAGCGTCTGACCGAGAACGCCATCGAAGTGGGACAACTTTCCGCGCGTCGGGGCACAGACAAGGCATGAGCACACACACCAAGTCCAAGTCCCAACCTGACATCTATGCCGACGAGTATTCGTCATGACTATGCCGATCGTCAGTAATACGCAACCACGAGAGTCAGTTACCGCATTCTTCCCCCACGAGTCCCACCTCGATGCCACCAGGTGGCCGCAACTTACGGAACGAGGACGCTTAGTCCGCGGCTGGGTAAGTCGAGGTCAGCAGGTGAAGGCTGTAAGCGGCCGGTGGACGCACCACACCTACATCACTCCAACGCTCGCGGCTCCGACGCCAACGGGTTCGTCGTGGAGCAACCTTGACCTCTGCGGCGGATGGCGTCGCGACTGGATGTGCCCCGAGGGGCTAACGAATGAGGATTGGGTCATCCTCCACCGGGTTGTCTCTGGGGACAAGTTGTGCGGCGCCTTCCTCGCGCGCACACCAAGCGACTCGCCGTCAAACTTCTCGCGACTCGATCTAGCGACAGTCCGTACGATCGTGGACGCACACGTCGACTTTCAACTCGTGGAGACTCCATTTTTGAACCGCGACGGGCAGCCATGGACGCTACAGGACGGTACGGTCGTCACGGACGTTGTTCGGTGCTGGATCGCGCCGCGGGCCACTCTTGGTAGTGCCTGTGACGTCGACGAAGTCGCGCGTTGGTACGAAGCGATTGGGTTGGAAGGCGAGGCTGACGCGCTGGTTGACGCCGCTTCAACGTACCTGCCCGACCTGGCTAACCGCTTTGACGCCCAGGCCCCCGCAGGCCCGGCGTCATTCGCAATCACTGGACTGGTCCTCGGTTACCCGCCAGGCTCAACGGCGTCGCTAAACCTTTGGTAGATCCGGCGATAACCGGCTTACCAACTGGTGCTCCCGTGACGTCACAGCCCTAGTGTCAAAGCCATGCGCACTTTTCAAACGATTACGACAGTCTCGCGATGACGACCAAGCGTCTGTAGCTCCGTCGCAGCGACGTCTGCTCCGTCTGCGGTGTCGAACTCGTGGTGGGACAGCGAGGCGCGGGCCGTGACCTGCGAACCATGTCCCGCTGTCCAAGGCACCACGCCGGCCGATGTCCACCAACGTCGATCGACGTGGTGCCATCCCCACCGGTTCCTGAGATGCAGACCGGAGTAGCGGGCCAGTCAGCCCTCAATGAGTTCGAGCGTCGCGATTCAGGGACAACTTTTTCAATATTGGCGTACTAATTAGAAGTGAGAGCAAATACCACTGTTGGAACACCCGATTACAGCATCGTCACATTTATCGACTCATCGGAGTGGACGCGAATCGGATGTGGTCGATGGCGGATCTAACGCGCAACCGCGAATTTCGATTGATTTGTTCGGAAATATTCGACCTGTTTCGCCAAACTGGCTATGTCAGTAGCGACATCACGGTGGAGTTCCGCCTCGAGGATGACGTGCTGATTTGGGGAGTCGGAGGTGAGGACGAAACCGCCGTAGCAGTCATGCGAGGGATACTCAAGGTTATTTGCACCGAACACGGAATCGATGTTGCCGCCGAAATGGATGCGTAAGTTACGGAGTCGGAGTCAAGCAAGCTCGCGGCCACGCCGAACGCCATTTGTTGCGCGGGGCACATTTCCCGCCGCTGGGGTACAGCATTGGTATGACCACCATCGCAGTGACCCTGACGCCAGAACTGGCCGACAAGCTATCAACCGTTAAGACCAAGTGCTTCTTCGAAGAGCAATCAGGTCGATTTGACCACGCCGAAATGATCGACACTCCATTCGAGGCGGACTTTGCACAAGGGACAATGTTCTGGTGCGACACCGTTTCGGACGCACTGCTCCTGCTCATGTACGAACGCGCTGAAGGCTTCCAAGCGCTACTACTGCGCGACCTCGCTACTCGCGTGTACACCTACGTCGTGATGTCGTCGCGCGCGTACGGTGCGACTCGCGCTCGTCACCGTTAAGTCCCCGAGCGAGTTCGTCACAAGGACACCGCGGTCCGGCGATAGCTGCCGCCGATGACCAATTCGGTGACTGACTTTTCGGGATCGATCATCTGCACTGGGCGTATATCAGTGATATAATCCAGTCATGGAATTCTCCACAGAACTAAAGCAACGCCGCGAGGAGGCTGGGCTGACGCAGGCGCAGCTCGCGACGTTGGCTGACACGAGCCAGTCGCGTCTGTCGTCGTATGAGTCTGGCGCCATGGTCCCCAACCCCCAGACGCAGTCCCGACTGCTCGCCGCCGCGAAACCCCTGCCGGGCGACGCGCTCGACCAGTATCGAGAGGACGTGAAGCGTTTGGCTGACACGTGCGGTTTGGACAACGTGCGCGTCTTCGGATCTATCGCTCGCAACGAGGACGTCTACGTGAGTGACATCGACCTGCTCGTGACGCCTCGCGAGGGGACGTCGCTGTACGACATGACCGAGTTTGCGATGCTCGTCGAACAGATCACCGGCTACGACGTTGACGTGGTGAGCGACAGAGGTCGCACACCCAGCGACACCATCCTCGCCGAAGCCTTGTCGTTGTGAACGTGCCTCGGCGAGGTAAGGGCCCCGACGGGGGACAGTTCATTCGACACAAGAATCCAGAGACCGTGCTCGATCTCTCGTCGAAGGAGAGCCGCGCCAACGAGA
>DATLTI010000093.1:0-7383 GCA_035533675.1 Acidimicrobiales bacterium
AAGAGGGTGACTCGGCAGTTCTTCAGCAGTTTGGCGACGAGATCGTCGATGTCGATCTTCCCGCTGCGGTTGAGCTGACCATTACCGAGACCGAACCGGGGCTTCAGGGAGACCGAGTCTCAGGAGCGCGAAAGCCCGCAATGCTCGAGACCGGCCTTGTCGTGCAGGTTCCACTTTTTGTCAACTCGGGTGACAGAATCAAGGTTGATACGCGGTCTGGTGAATACCTCACGCGGGCCTAGTCGTGATGCCGGAGTTCCCGCTGCCGGTGCACGACGACGCGGCCGCGAGCGTGCGCTTGGACTGTTGTATGAGGCAGAGTCCAAGGGTGAGACCGCAGCCGAGATCCTCGACGGGCTTCCCCTTGTCCCAGAGCGCTATGCGATGGAGCTGTTTGAGGGCGTCATGGCGAATGAGCGAAGGATCGATGAGCTCGTTGGCGAAAAAGCCCGATCATGGTCGGTCAACCGGATGCCCGTCATCGACCGTCAGCTTCTGAGACTTGCCACCTTTGAGCTGATGTGCCGACCCGATATTCCCTACGCCGTCGTCATCGACGAGGCAGTTGAACTCGCGAAGGAATATTCAACGGAAGATTCGAGCCGGTTCGTAAATGGGATTCTCTCTGCGCTTGGCCGCGAACTCCGACCAGAAGAGGCTACCGCCGCGCCTCTTGACGGTCAGGTTATTGGCAAATGAGCGAGGCCTCACACGCGAGTTATGAGAGTGCCGGTGTCGACTACGAGATTCTCGATGCGGCCAAGCGGGCCGCGATGGCCGCGGCCGCTCAGACCTCTCTCAATGCTGAGCGTCTCGGCGCGGTCGTCGATGACCGGTCGCGCGGCGAGTCGGCAGTGGTCATCTCCGTAGGAGAAGAGCGTCTCGGATTTGTTCTCGAATGTCTTGGCACGAAGTCGATGATTGCCTCGCGTTATCTTGCAGAGACAGGCATCGACCGCTTTGACGCGATCGGATACGACACCGTTGCGGCGGTCGTGAACGACTGTTGTTGTGTCGGAGCCCTTCCATTTGTCGTCAATGCCTACTTCGCGACGGGCGCTGCGACTTTCTACGAGGGATCTCGTCATGCAAGCCTCGTCGCAGGGTTCCGTCGCGGCTGCGATGATGCCGGCGCCGCATGGGGCGGTGGGGAATCTCCGACCCTTTCAGGTCTTGTCGACCCAGCAGAGATCGATCTTGCGGGAAGCGCCGTCGGTCGTATCCCGACTGGCGTCGCGCCGATCGTAGGAGATCGGCTCAGCGAGGGCGACGAGATCGTGGTTATCTGCTCGTCTGGACTCCACGCGAATGGCGCCTCACTCGTTCGCATGGTTGCTGACGAGCTTCCCAATGGATTGCAGACGCAACTCGGTTCTGGTCGTTCGTTCGGCGAAGCGATCCTCGATCCGGCGGTGATCTACGTGCGTCTTGTCGAGGCGTTGCTCTTGGCATCGGTCGATGTTCACTATCTCAGTCACATCACTGGGCATGGCCTTCGCAAACTCATGCGCGCCGATGTTGATTTCACCTATCACCTGACACAGCTCCCCGAGGTGCCAGAGGCGCTGTCTTTCCTCGCGACCGAGGCGGGACTGAGTGCGCATGAGGCGTATGGGACGTTGAACATGGGAGCAGGATTCGCTGTCTATGTCCCAAAGGGCATAGGTGAGCAGGTTGTCTCAGTCGCCAGAGCGAACGGGTTGCGCGCGCTTGTCGCTGGTGTGGTCATGAACGGAGCGAGAGCGGTCATCCTCGAGCCGATCGGCGTGAGTTTTTCGAGCGAAGAACTCGAACTGCGCTAACTCCGAATGCACGAGATCACGATCTCGTGATCTGACCAGAATCTTCATGCGGTCCGTCCAATGTAGATGCGGAGGCTTTGGGTTATCGCCCGCGACGCGTGTCGGATCAATGAGAAGGAGCGCGCTTCGTCGGAGAGAGCGAAAGCTCCTGTTGATCAGCCGAGGCAAAGTGGCAGGCAACGGTGTGGTTCTCATCGAAGGCCTCGAGTTTGGGCTCCTCGACGGTACAGATATCTTGTGCCTTCCAACATCTTGTGCGGAACCGGCAACCACTTGGTGGGTCAATCGGACTCGGGACGTCGCCGGGAAGCACGATGCGCTTTCGCGCTCGCTCTACTCGCGGGTCGGGGACTGGTACAGCAGAGAGAAGAGCCTGGGTGTAAGGATGTGCGGGTCGGCCATATATCTGTTGCCTGCTCCCGAGCTCGACGATTTTTCCGAGATACATCACCGCCACGCGATCGGAGATGTGGCGTACCACGGAGAGGTCGTGCGCGACGAAGAGGTAGGCGAGACCGAGTTGTTCTTGGAGGTCCTCAAGAAGGTTCACGACACCTGCCTGGATTGAAACGTCAAGTGCCGAGACCGGCTCGTCGAGCACGAGCAGATGTGGCTCCATGATGAGCGCTCGCGCGATTCCGATTCTTTGACGCTGACCGCCGGAGAATTCGTTCGGAAAGCGTCCAGCGTGAGACGGAGAGAGTCCGACTTGAAGCAGCGCCTCTGCGACCCTCTGGTTGCCGTCGTTCCCACGCCACATTCCGTGGACTTTGAGTGGCTCCGCGATGGTTTCGCCGACCGGTATTTTGGGGTCGAGCGACGCGTAGGGATCTTGGAAGACCACCTGGATCTCACGACGAACGCTACGAATTTCGGACGGATTCAGTGTTGTCAGTTCTTGGCCCTCAAAGCGAACTGATCCTGATGTTGGTTTAACGAGTTGGAGAATGGACCTCGCTGTCGTTGATTTTCCACATCCCGACTCACCGACAAGGCCAAGCGTCTCTCCGGTCTCGATGGTGAATGACACGCCGCACACCGCATGGACCTCGCCGATGTTGTGGCGAAAGATTTTCCCTCCCCGCACGGGGAAGTGCTTGACGAGTTCGGTGACCGAGAGCAGCGGCTCCTCCGTGCTGCTCGTGCTGCTCGTGCGGCTCGTGGTCTCGAGACTCGATGGTTCGGTCATGGCGTCGTCTCTTTGCCATCAGACGATCCCGTATCCGCAGTTCCATCCTCTTCCTCGGCGGCGGTCTCGTAACCACCGGGGCCTGCCAGGGAGAAGCCCTCCGCAAGGACGTAGTTCCCTGGCCCAGGAGCTCTTAATTCATCAGGGCCTTGGCCGTAAGCAAGCCCAGATTCTGGAGGACCGCCATGCTGGACTCCAGCAGTCGTACCAATGTCAGCAGAGGTGGCAGCAAAGAGCGATGCGCCTCTGTCGTTTGCCTCTTTGGCAAAGTGACACGCCGCAAGATGTCCCGTGGCAGCGCTTACCTGGGTGAGTTCTGGCTCTATCTCTCTGCAGATATCGGCAGCGAGTGGACAGCGCGGCGCAAAGGGACAGCCCTTTGATTCGCCGATCATCGAAGGTGGTGATCCAGGAATTGGCCGCAGTCTCTCGGTCCCGTCGGTATCGACGCGCGGGAGCGAACCCAACAGCCCGAGAGTGTAAGGCATCGAGGGATTGTAGAAGATCTCGTCTACCGTGCCGATCTCGACAGGTCTTCCGGCATACATCACGAGGACGCGATCCGCGATCCCCGCGATCACACCGAGGTCGTGGGTAATCAAAAGCAACGCAGCATGTGTCGAAACAAGCGCGGCGCGCAGAGCCTCAAGGACCTGTGCCTGCACAGTGACATCAAGGGCAGTAGTCGGCTCATCGGCGAGGATGACTTCGGGATCGTTGGCAATAGCGATGGCAATCACGACGCGTTGGCGCATTCCACCAGAGAACTCATGAGGATAGTTGGCAACGCGATCCTCGGGATTGGGGATGCCGACCTTTCGCAGAAGCTCGATCGCGATCTTGAGAGCCTCCTCTTTCGAGACGTCCTGATGCGCCTGGATCGCTTCGACGATCTGCCAGCCGACAGAGTAGACCGGGTTGAGCGAGGTCATCGGATCTTGGAAGATCATCGAGATCGCTTTGCCGCGAAAGGGCATCAGCTGCTTTTCCCGACGGTGCAAAAGCTCCTCGCCGCGAAAGCGTACCGATCCTTTGACGCGCGCGGAACGCGGTAGCAGACCCATCGTTGCCATGGCGGTGACGGATTTTCCAGATCCAGATTCGCCGACGATCCCGAGCACCTCTCCGGGCTTGAGTTCGAAGTCGATGCCGCGCACGGCCTTGACGGTGCCCTCAGCGGTTCGAAAGTTCACCTCGAGTCCCTCGACGCTGAGTAGCGGCGCGCGAGGGTCTAGCGACGCGAGTGGATGTATTGGGTTCATTAGACGCGCACGCGGGTCCTGCGTGGATCGAAGGCCTCACGCAGGCCATCGCCGATGAAGTTGACGCAGAGGATCATCAAAACGATAAATGACGCCGGGAAGACGAACAGCCACCAGAATGTCGTCGCGTCTCCCTCGCCAGCTGCGACAAGCGAGCCGAGCGAGACATCGGGTGGCTGGATGCCAAGCCCAAGAAAGGAGAGTGTCGACTCGAGGATGATGGCATTCGCAACGGTGAGGGTTGCGTTGACGATGATCGGGCCAAGCGCGTTGGGGAGCAAGTGACGGACGATAATCCGCCGGTTGGACGCGCCGATCGCCCGGGCGGCCTCGACAAATTCGCGCTCGCGAAGCGAGAGAAAGTCCGCCCGCACGAGACGGGCCACATAGGTCCAGGAAAGTACACCGATGATGATCGCGACCCAGAACCAACTTCCGGACTGCTTGGCGGCGAGGTTGCCCAACACCGCCAGCACTGCCAGCAGCGGCACGGCGAGAATGAAGTCAGTGAAGCGCATGAGGACAGTGTCGACCCAGCTGCGAAAGTAACCCGCAAGTGCGCCGATTGTTGTTCCGATCAAGGTGGAGATACAAGCAACTAACAGCGCGGTCTGGACGTCCTCCTTGGTTCCCTGCATCACCTGAGCGAAAACGTCATGACCAATTGGGTCGACACCAAAGGGGTGTTGCAGCGACGGGCTACCCTGACCGAACGTGGCGATCTGGTTGGTGAGGTCCGTGTAGCTGTAGTGCCAGAAGACGCCAGCGAGCGCGGAGCTGATGCCGAGCAGTGCAAAAATACCAAGGCTGACCATCGCCCTTGGTTGGCGGATGAATCGGCCGAACACGATCTGCCACTGTTTTTTGACCTCTCCCGAAAGGCCGTGTTCGTCGCCGAGGTGTCGCGTCTCTGCGCCGGCCCTCGGTAGGCGGCTGAACCGGCTGCGTCTTTTAGGGTTCTCGCCCGCCGCACCAGTCTTTGAAGATCGAGTGTCGGCGAGTATCTTTCGACGCTCAGCCATAGCGAATTCGTGGATCGAGTACTCCATAGAGCACATCAGCGATGAAGTTGAAGGAGACGACGAAGAATGCCGTGACAAGCAGGTAGGCCTGCACCACGTTGAAGTCGAGAACGAGAATGCCCTGCAAGAACCAGAAACCGATGCCCTGCCAAGAGAAGACCTCTTCGACGAGGATCGCCCCACCGAGCACGCCCGCAAAGTCGAGAGCGATCACGGTCGTGATCGGAATCAGCGCGTTGCGCAGCGTGTGGCGAATGAGGACGCGTCTCGGGGAGAGACCTTTTGCGCGCGCGAGGCGGACGTAGTCGCTGTCAAGTGCCTCGAGCATTGATGAACGTTGATAGATCGCCCACGACGGATAGCTCACAAGGATAAGGGTGAGGACTGGCAATATGGTGTGTCCTGCGTAGTTGGGTAACCGCTCGAAGAATCCTCCGCTCAGGTTTGAAGACTGCTGGCCGATCGTGTAGATGACCGTGTGTCCGATCGCGTTGTTCACCGGAATCGCCACGAACTCCTTGAGTATCAGGCCTAATACGAATACGGGTACCGAGATGAAGAGATAGTTCGTGAATGCCGCCCCGCTGTCAAAGGGGCGCCCCTGGCGTATCGCTGAGAAGACTCCAACGGCGATCGCGACGAAGATCGCGATGACCGTGGCGATGATCACCATCTGAAAGGTGACGAGCAGGTGCGACCAGAGCTGTGGGGCTACCGGTTGGTTGCCGATCGTCAATCCGAAATCTCCCCGAATAGCGTGGGTGACCCAGATCCAGTAACGCTGTGGTAAAGGATTATTCAGATGGAGTTCGGCGCGCCTTAGTGCGTATACCGATGGGGGAGTCTTCGGGTTCAGTCGCAATGAGGCAAGCGGGTCACCCGAGAAGGCGACCATGGTGAAGACAAGGATGCTCGACAAGATCAAGATGATGACGCTCGCGAAGAGTCGTCTCAGCAGATAAGAGAGCACGGCGAAACTTTACACAGTGGTGATACAACACCGTTGTATTGAAACACGGAATAAAACAAAGAGAGAGGGGGGGCAAAAGCCCCCCCTCTCGTTAAGCCTGCAACGCCCTCGGGTTCTACGCCGAGTGGGCGGTCTGTCCTGCTACTTGTGCGTCCACTGGTTGAGGTTCCAGGTGATGCCCACACTTGATGGGTTCGGGAGCAGGTTGGTGTACTTGTTGGACCAGGCGAAGTACTGCGGGCGCTGGTACAACGGCAACGTCACCATGTCGTTCCACAAGACTGCGTCGGCACGGTTGTAGTCGATGATCTCCGACCGGGGGTGAATCGCCGCCGAGCCAGCTGCCACGAGCGCGGTTACTGCCGCACTTGCGTAATGGTCATAGTTCGATCCGCATACAGTGCCGAGGTTGTAGCTGCAGTAGATGCTCTGGTTTCCAGAGAGGAATGGTGTCGCGACCCAGGCAAACTCGGCGATGTCGAACTGTCCCGTTGGGAGGTTGGTCCCAAAGAACGTCGCCGCGTCATAGTTCTGGATGTTGATCTTGATGCCGACCTTTGCCATCTGTGCCTGGAACAGCTGCTCGGTCTCGGATCGAAGGGCGTTACCTGTCGTTGACGAGATCGTCAGTGTCAGGGGCTGTCCAGTCTCTGGTCCGTAGTTCGGCTGGTAGTAGCCGTTCACGAGCTTGAAGCCGAGTCCTGCAAGAAGCGAACGAGCCTTCGCGTCATTCACGTTCGTATACGCAGTGCCATTGTTTACGTATCCCGGCTGGTTCGGCATGAGCATGCGGTTGCCGAGCGGCTGGGTGGCGGGTGCAATCGATCCAACGGTGTCCGCGATGATCTGCTTGCGGTCTGTTCCATAGGCGACTGCCTGACGGATCTGGACCTTCGCAAGATACGGATTGACCTGGTTGAAGTCAAAGTGCTCGAACTCAAGGCCTGGAACGGTCTTGTGCACCGTATTTTTCACAGCGTTGGCCTGAGCGACAAGTGACTGCGTGACCGACGCCGGGTTGATGACGCTCAGCTCTCCGTTCTTGAGTCCGGTTGGCATTGAATCGTCAGTCGAGACCCAGGTGAAGTCCACTGTCGAGAGCGCTGGATTGACGCCCCAGTACTTCGGGTTTCTCTTG
>DATLTI010000094.1:0-11884 GCA_035533675.1 Acidimicrobiales bacterium
TGCTGGAGACGCTGCGTCGAGAGCCGCGAACCCGACGCTGCGATGGTCGTGATGATTGAAATAGTGCTCACCGAAAAACACTGCGGTCGGATCGGGACAGATCATCACCTCAGGCCGGAATGATCTGATGATGATGACAAGTTCGCGTCTCAGCGCAAGGTCATTCTCGAGCTCCCCATCGGGATAGCTGAGTTGATGAATCTCGCGAACGCCAAGGATCTTCTGTGCTGCCTGTAGCTCTTGGGCTCTTCGCTCGACAAGCTGTGTGACATCCTCACCGATCTTTGATGAGCCCTTGTCACCGAGCGCGCAGATCACCACGTGCACCTCACAACCCTCACCTGCCCACCGAGCAAGCGTGCCTCCTGCTGCAACATCAGAGTCATCAGGATGAGCAAAGATCGCGAGGGCGCGATCTGGAACCTCTCCGAGAAGCTCTGTCGGCATCAGTCAGTTCCACCCTTTGCATCTGTTCGATGGTGCTGTTTTGGCTCGGTCTCTTTCTGCAAGAGATCTGCCTCACGGGCGAAGTCCTTCGCATCGACGAAATCTTTGTAGACACTCGCAAATCTCAGATACGCAACCTCATCGAGTTCACGCAATCGATCAAGCACGGCCATGCCAACACGCCTGCTTGGAACTGACGGTCCGATCAAGATCAAAGCGGACTCGACGGCAGTGGCGAGTGCTTCAATATCGCCCTCGTCCACCGGTCGGTTCTTGCACGCTGAACGCACCCCAGCGACGACTTTCTCGCGATTGAACGGCTCGCGCTCGCCAGATCGTTTCTCGACGAACAGTACGGGACCACTTGAGCGCTCGAAAGTCGTGTAGCGATATTCACAGGCAAGACACTCCCGTCGTCGGCGCACCGCAAGTCCCGCTTCGATCTCGCGTGAGTCAACGACGCGATCTTCCGTGTGGGCACAGCTTGGACATCGCACAGCTGAAGGCTATCGGCTGCACCTGTTGCAAAAGGACCCACGGGCACAAAGTTCCACCGCCCCTTGCCGAGCTCAGGGAAGCAGAAGGTGCTCGCCAGGGACCGCCGTCGTGCTCTTGATCTGCGCGGCGAGTTCAGCGACGAGAGCTCGGGGGTCGCCTGAGGGAAATACCCGGGAGGCAATAGACCACAAGGTGTCTCCTGCCTTGACTGTGTAGCGGTAGCCACCGGCAACCGAAACGCTTCCCGCGATCGCGACCGGGGCGCCCTGATGGGTATTTGCGAGCGCGCTCGCGCCAGAGAGTCCGCCGAAAAGCGCGAGTCCAAACACCACGCAGCTGACAAAACGGCGGAGGCGATATCGGGGCGAGGTCGTTGAGGGTGCCCGATGCGCACTGGGGTGTGTATGGACGACCTCTTGAGGAACCACTGGCAGAACCACCTGCGGCTCGGCGAAGCGACGAAGTGGAGTCAGGCGAAAAGCCTCAAGATCGACCGGTGCAAAGGTGGCCACGATCTGGTGGCGGGCGATGACCGGCAGTGGGCGCTGCCAGACCGTCCATTCGCTCTCGATGAGCTCCTCGTCAGCCTCAAGCTCTTCAAAAATCGGCTCGGTGAATAGCGGCTCTTGGACAAGACGAAGGTGGCTCGACCGGAGGCGATCCCTGCGAGGACGACGTGTTTTAACCGCGCTGGACCGGCGAGGGGCGACACTCTGAACTGGATATGCGATCGCTGCCATTGCTACCCCCATCGAACACCCTCGAACAGGTGTTCGTAGACTCTGTTGATATCGTTTCACGAACACCTGTTCGCTGTCAAGAAAATAACGAACAGGTGTTTCACGAACGAATGTTTGCATTTTGGTGTGTCAGTCGACTACGTTGGCGACGAGAGGCGCTTCACGCCCAGATTGAGAGGTCGCCATGACCGTTGCCACATTGACCGGCAAACGCCGGCAGATCCTCGAATTCATCGCCGGGCACATTCAGCGCAATGGATATCCGCCCTCGGTCCGCGAGATCGGCGAGGCAGTAGGACTCAGCTCCTCCTCGACTGTGCACACGCACCTTCAGCTGCTCCAGCGCGAGGGATTCCTCCGGCGCGACCCAACCAAGCCCCGTACCCTCTCAGTCTCGTTCGAGCCGGTCTCTGGCGCGGCAATCTCGACACGGCCCGTCGCAAACGTTCCGCTTCTCGGAAGCGTCGCAGCTGGTACCGGTGTTCTTGCTCAGGAGAACATCGAAGAGGTGCTCCCAATCGCCGAGGACCTGACCGGGCCCGGACAGCTGTTTATGCTGCGCGTACGCGGAGATTCGATGATCGAGGCAGGAATCTTTGATGGCGACCTCGTCGTCGTACGTTCACAACCAGAGGCGAACGAGGGTGAGATCGTCGTTGCGGGTATCAATGACGAGGAGGCCACCGTCAAGACCTACCGTCGACAGGGTACAAAGGTGCTTCTCGTTCCTTCGAATCCAGCCTTTGAGGTGATGAGCTTCGATGCAAACGAGGTCACCATCTACGGCAAGGTCGTCACCGTACTTCGTCGCCTGTAACACAACATCGAGCACACCACGAGTTCTGGCCCTCGTGTCTCAGGTCCACCGATTGCTCAGGAATGTGTCTCCACGGTTATGCCAAGCACCTCAGCGAGCGCGCCGTGCACGCGTTTGAGCCCCTCGCTACGGACATATTCACCGGCGCTGTGTGCAACAAGCGGGTCACCAGGCCCAAAGTTCGCAGCAGGGATGCCGCGTTCGAAAAAGAATGCCACATCGGTCCACGCGATCTTTGCAACAGGCGCTCTCCCACTCGCGCGCACCAGTGACTGCAACAGAGCATGATCGAGTGACGGTCGCGCCGCAGGGGCAGCGTCAATCAGCTCAACGTCGTCACCGAGACTTCGATCAAGTGCTGGTGAGAGAAACATCACCAGTGTCTCGAAGGCCTCGTCGATGCTTCGATCAGGCGCGAATCGGTGGCTCAGCGTAAGAGCCGCACGATCGGGAATGACATTTCCAGCAACGCCTCCCTCGACAGAGATCGCCTGGAGCGTCTCGTGATAGGTGCAACCATCGATCACCGGAGCACGCTCGTCAAAGTTCGAGACGCGACTCAAAACAGCACCAAGACGGTGAATCGCGTTGATTCCCGTCCATGGACGGGCAGAATGCGCGCGCTCTCCCCCAAGCACGACCCGTACTTTTAAGACCCCCTGACATCCGGCCTCGATCAACGCGTTCGTCGGTTCCAACAGAACAGCGACATCGGCACTCAACAGATCAGGATCAGATGCACGAATCGCATGAAGGCCCGAGAATTCGCGAGCGATCTCCTCGCAGGTGTAAAAGATCAACGAGACATCATGTTTTGGTTCAACCATGTGCTCGGCAAGGTCGAGCATGATTGCAAGACCGCTCTTCATGTCCGCACTTCCACAGCCATAGAGCACATCACCCTGGATGTCAGCGTGGGCATTGCCATTCGGAACAACCGTGTCGAGATGACCGGCAAGCGCGACGCGTGAGTCTCGTCCAAGATGGGTTCGTGCGACAACATTGTCTTCAATGCGCACCGTCTCAAACAGCGCTAAGTCACGTAGTCGTTGCTCAACAAGATCTGCGAGCGCCCTCTCCTCTCGACTCACGGACGCGATATCAACGAGCTGTGCGGTCTGTCGCAGGAGATCGGTCATCTCGACCACTTTAGGCAGCTCCTTGTGCAACCGAGCGGGCGTGGCTCTTTATTGATTGACCCGACAGGGATGGATCAGCGAAACAGTCGGTCGGCAACGAGTTCGAGCCGCTCGTCTGGTGCGACAAGCGCGACGCGGATATTGCCGATTCCTGATGGTCCATAGAACTCACCGGGACTGACAAGAACACCTCCGCGTGCCGCAAGCGCGCGGGTCAGTCCCCATTCAGGGCCCTCGCCACTCTCCATTTCGCCGCCAAAGCCATCCTCTGGCGCCTTTACCCAGAGATAGAAGCCGCCGTCAGGAATAGATGCGTGAATGCCAAGATCGTCAAGGATCGATGCAAAGCGCAATAGGCGACGGTGATAACGGTCCCGCTGGACTCGCACATGCTCATCATCTTCGAGCGCGACCGCGCCGGCGAGCTGGATTGGTCCTGGCACCATGAACCCGGCGTGGCGACGCACCTCAATCAGATAGTGCACGAGTTCGGGATCGCCGGCAAAGAATCCGACGCGCAACCCCGCACAGTTCGAACGCTTGGAGATCGAATGCACGGCAACAACGCCCTCGAGACCGTGTTCGAGAATTGAACGCGCAGGACCGTTCCAGGTAAATTCGCAGTAGCACTCATCAGAAAACACCGGTATCTGATGGCGACGCCCCCATTCGGCAACACCTTTTAGATCATCGAGCGCACCGGTCGGATTCGACGGACTGTTTGACCAAAGACACAACGCACGCTCGATATCAGAGTCCTCGATCGCCTCGAGCGCGAGCGTGCCATCAGCGCGGGCGGGAACAGCGACCGCTCGGCACCTCGCGAGCAGTGCACCCATCTCATAGGTCGGGTAGGCGCTCGCAGGATGCAAGACCGTGTCTCGCGTTGGATAGCGAAGTTTGAGCCATTGGGGAATACCCGCAACCAGCTCCTTGGTGCCAATGCACGCGGCCAGCTGGTAGTTGTCGACCTTGACCAGAAAACGTCGCTCCATCCAGTCGCGCGCGGCCTCCAACAGTCGCGCGCTTCCAATCGACGCCGGATAACCGCGCTCCGAGCCAGAGCTCGCGAGCGCGTCGATGACTGCTGGTGGTGGAGGATCACAGGGAGTCCCGATCGAGAGGTCGACAACTCCCCCGTCAAAGATATCTGCGACCCGTTCGATCGGCGCAAGTCGATCGTAGGGATAGGTCGGCGGGTCAAAGGGAACAGTAGGCTCGGTGGCCACAGTTTTCAATCGTTCTCTCCCTCGGCACTTAGACCTTGGCTCGGGCTGTGGTGCTTTACAAACTGCAGAAAGCGTCGGCGCGCCTCCTCATCAAGGCGTGCCTTCAAGACTAAGTGATCTCCCACGTCGGTGAGATCAATCACCTCGCCTGCGCGATGAATCGCGGCGATGACATCGCCACGCTCATAGGGGATATCGAGTTCGACCGTGCGATCAGCTATCCGCAGCTGTTCAGCGATTGCTGCAAAAACCTCCTCGACTCCCTCTCGCGTCATCGCAGATGCGGCAACCGAGCCGGGATAGGCACGCGCAAAGAGCCTTGCACTCTCTCGTGCGATGTCGACCTTATTGAATACGAGAAGTTCGGGAACGTCCTCGGCCTCGATCTCCGATAGCACTGAGCGGACCGCCTCCATCTGTGCCTCGGGGTTGACAACTGAGGCATCGACAACGTGCACGAGCAGATCTGAATCAGCGACTACCTCGAGTGTCGAATGGAACGAGTCGACGAGCTGGTGAGGAAGTTTGCGCACAAAACCGACGGTGTCAGAGATGAGAAACGGCTCTCCACCGGGCAGCACGGCACGGCGCGTGCGCGGATCAAGAGTCGCGAAGAGTCGGTTCGCAACCAGCACATCAGAAGACGTCATCGCATTTAACAGCGTGGATTTTCCGCTGTTGGTGTAACCGACAAGTGAGACACTACGCAGCGCTCCCCGTCGACGAGACCTACGCTGGGTTTTTCGCGTCGCCTCGAGATTGCGAAGATCGAGTTCAAGTCGGGTGATACGACGCATGATTCGACGGCGATCACTCTCGAGCTGGGTCTCGCCAGGTCCCCGGGTTCCGATCCGTCCGGCCTGTTGGGAGAGTCCGGTGCCGCGCCCACGCAGTCTCGGGAGTCGATAGCGCAAAAGCGCGAGTTCGACCTGGGCCCGACCCTCTTCTGAGCGGGCATTCTGGGCGAAGATATCAAGGATCACTGCGGTGCGATCGATTGCGGTGCGCCCAAGGATCTTCTCGAGGTTTCTTTGCTGAGCGGGAGTGAGTTCGTCGTCAAAGACCACAGTGTCAGCATCGACTGCGAGACACAGCTGATGGAGCTCCTCGACCTTGCCCTTGCCGATCAGTGTTGCAGGGTCCATGCTCTCCCGGCTCTGGATGATCCGCGCCGCCTCATCTGCTCCAGCGGTATCGATCAAAAGGCTCAGCTCGTCGAGACTCGATTCCACCTCTTCTTGGGTACCTGGCCATCTGACAACACCGACGAGCACGATGCGCTCGCGGAAACTGCGCTCAATCAGCGTCACGCGTGATGTTCGCTTGCAAGGTTGAGTGATTCAAGGTCATCGCCCTCGAGCGTGATCGAGAATATGCGCCGTGCCGCACCGGTGAGAATCACCTCTGGCGTGTCTTGCGGGCCTGAGAGTTCAATGGCGACATCGCCTCCGGGGTTGTGCACCGTGACGAACGACTCGACAAGTCCAGACAGATGTGCAGCCGCTGCCGAGGCACACGAACCTGTCCCACACGCGAGCGTGTAACCCGCTCCGCGCTCCCAGGTATCGATATTGATCAACGAGCGATCGCCCGTCAGCGTAACGAGTTCGACATTCTGTCCACCAGGCACCGATATCTCGAGATCTGGGCCAATCGATCTGACATCCAAGCCATCGTCTTTGGTCGCGATCAACACGAGATGGGGATTACCGATGTTGACGCGATAGGCGGTACGGGTCTGCATGTCAGCAGTTTCGTCTCGAACGACTACAGCCTGACCCATCACGACGCGGACCTCCCCGCGGCCGATTTCATCCATCGAAAGGATCTCTGCCCGGCTCGTTCCCACGATGGTCTCGACGACAACCTGTTCTGTGTCGATCATCTTCTCGTGATAGCCAGCCAGCACCGCGCAGCGAAGTCCGTTGCCAGATGTCTCGGCGATCGAGCCATCCGCGTTTCTCAACTCCATGAAAAGATCGCCGCCGTGCGATGGCGATGAGAGTCGCAGGAGTCCGTCTGCTCCGACACCAAGGTGTCGGTCACACAGCGCCTTGGCAAAGTCTGGACCAAAGTCGAGCGCTCGCGAGGGATCAACGAGGACGAGGAAATCATTGCCAAGACCTTCGTATTTGTAGAGCGTCAATCGATCCATCACGCCATTGTTCCACGACAAAGAGACATTCCCCTCGGCCCCTCTCGTCATTTGGGCTCTGCCGGCAAAGACGCGCAGAACACAAGATCGAGACGGTCGACAAGATCGTCTGTGAGAGCATCCATCCAGATCACCCGGGGATCACGCCGGAACCATGCCTCCTGGCGCTTTGCGAAACGTTTCGTTCTCGAAATGATCAGTGCAATTGCCTCCTCATAGGTCGTACGGTCTTCAAGGAAATCGACCAGCTCGCGATATCCAAGCGCCTGCGCCGCGGTCTTTGAGAGCTGACCCGGGCGCCCGATGACACCTTTGACCTCATCGACAAAGCCCGCCTCAAGCTGGGTCGCGAGCCGTCTTTCGATGCGCGATTGCAGCTGGGCGCGCGAGATTGCAAGGCCAATGATCGGCACCTCTGTTGTTCCATAGACCGTCATCCCCATACCGAAGGAACTGAAAAGACGCCCACTTCCGAGCGTCACCTCGAGCGCGCGCACGATACGACGGACATTTGTCGCGTTGATCTTCGAAGCTGCGACCGGATCGAGCTCTTTCAGTTCAAGGTACAGCTCGTGTGCTCCCCCGGGAAGATTCGCGCGTGCCTCGAGGCCCGCGGCGATGTCTTCATAGCGTCCCGCAAGTTCGAGTCCGTCGACCGCGGCTCGGTGATAAAGACCGGTTCCCCCGACGAAGATCGCCCGATGGCCGCGGTCTGCGATCTGTGCAACTGCACTTTGGAACTCATGCTGGAACTGGGCGACGGAGAACTCCTCGGTCGGTTCAACGAGATCGATGCAGTGCCAGATGAGACCCTCACGCTCCTCGGCGTTCGGTTTCGCGGTGCCGATATCGAGTCCTCGATAGACCGCCATCGCGTCGATGCTGACGAGCTCGACATCGGAATGACGCCGCGCGAGCGCTGTTGCTGCGGCGGTCTTGCCGGAGGCCGTCGGTCCAATGATCGAAAAGTTGCGCGCTTTCGTCACCCGTTTTTTCGTGACCAGGGATGTCCGATCAATAGACCAGAGGAACTGAAAACGAACCCGGAGCGGCTGACCTGGTCTTTGTCCCCACACTCGCCCGCAGAGGAGCTGACATGCTCAGTCGTGGCGATCGAAGTGATCCGATCCAGCACCACTGATATGCGCACGCTTTGCCCCTTCTCCACCCAACATCGCCTATCGATGAGGAGATGGGCGGGTCTTACCTCTAAGCCGCACCATGCTCAGCAACCAAGTGTTGCCTTACGTGGGTCGTTTCGCCTGCGACTGGCATCGACTTGCAACCACAGACCCGCTCCGAGTCCACGATGAGTTTACGTCCGATCGAGCGCACCTCCCACAAAGCGGTACGTACTCCGCGAAGAGCCGGAAAACCTAGTGACTACCGGTCTCGATTGCCTGGTCGAATGAATCTTCAAGTTCAGCCGCCTCGGATTCGCTGAGGGCTCTCGCCTCGGATTCGAGCAGCACCGGGATCTGGTTCTTGATCGCGTAGGCGGTCCGCGTTCTCGCGTTATAGAGCAACGAGCGCCTCGGGAAGTACCAGAGCGGACCGTGATCTACCGGATCGACGAGCACCGAGAGCAACATCGCAGGAAGAGTCTCCTCTGGATCACTCATGACAGAACCGGCAGGCCAAGCAGGTCGAGCACCTCTTTGACGCGCTCGTCACATTCGCTCTTGGTCCGAGCCTCAACATTGAGACGCAACAGTGGCTCGGTATTTGAAGGACGCAGATTGAACCACCATTCGCCAAAGTCAACAGTGAGTCCGTCGAGTCCGTCAAGGTCCGCGCCGAGGGATCCGAAGTGGCCCTTGGCACGCGCGATCAGTGCCTGTTGGTCACTCACGGTGCTGTTGATCTCTCCAGAGGCGACATAACGCTCGAAAGGCCTCCTGAGCTCCGAGAGCGTGCCACCAGAGACGCTCAGAACCTCGAGTACTACGAGGGCTGCGATGATCCCGGAATCGGCACGGTAGTTGTCGCGAAAGTAATAGTGCCCGGAGTGTTCGCCACCAAACACCGCATTGGTCTCAGCCATGACCTCTTTGATGAACGAGTGGCCGACGCGTGTGCGCACTCCGGTGCCGCCGCGTTCTGCAATCACCTCGCTCACCGTCTTTGAACAGATGCAGTTATAGAGAACCGTCGCACCGGGATATTTTACCAACATCGCATCGGCAACAATTGCCGTTGTCGTCGAACCCGACAGCACGACACCGAGCTCATCGACGAGAAAGACGCGGTCCGCGTCTCCATCAAATGCAAGACCGACATCGGCGCCGGTCTCAATAACACGCTTTTGCAGGTCGACCAGGTTTTCGGGCTGGATAGGGTCCGCTGGGTGATTCGGAAACGTTCCGTCGAGCTCTCCAAAGAGCAGATCGAGTGTGACGGGAAGCTCAGCAAAGACGCGCGGGGCAACAAGTCCACCCATGCCGTTCGCCGTATCGGCGACGATGCGCAGGGGCCGGAGCGAGGCGACATCGATGAACGATCGCACGTGCTCAGCAAATTCATCGAGCAGATCGCGGTGGCCGACCTCTGGAACGACGATCGGTAGCTCGACTCTGTCGAGCATCTGCTCGGCGATAGCGAGTACCTCGAGCAGTCCACTCTCCACTCCAACCGGTGCAGCATTGGCAAGACAGAACTTCATCCCGTTGTACTTGGCAGGATTGTGCGATGCGGTGAGCATGATGCCTGGCGAGTTGAGGACGCCAGTAGCGAAATAGAGCATGTCTGTTGAACCGAGTCCGAGATCGATCACACGAAACCCTGCCCGGGTCGCACCTGCGATCACCGCTCCAATGAGTTCGGGACCTGAGTCACGCATGTCGCGAGCGACAACGAGAGCGTCAGGGATGCCACCCTGTCGTGAGATCTGGCTACCCGCAAAGGTTGCAAAGCCATAACCGATGGCATAGGCCATCGCCGGATTGAATTGCTCAGGTACGGTTCCCCGAACGTCATAGGCCTTGAATATCTCGCGAAGTGCTGGGTTCTCTGCCACGTCAGTCGACATCCTATTCGTAGAAGAGCTCCCGTCTCTACCGACGCGTGACGAGGACGCAGGTATCTTGTGGCTCAGTGGGTTCTCGCAAGAGCGATGATGGTCGCTGAGTTGAAGGTGACGTGTGCAATGAATCCCGGCCCGAGCCTGCCACTCCTCCACGCCACCAGCGCGAGCAGCACGCCGAATCCAGAGAGTGCCAACAGCTCGAGTGGCTCGAAATGCACGAGACCAAAAAAGATCCCGTCGAGCACAACTGGCAGGATCACCGCGAGGGATTTTCTCGAACGAGTGATTGCTGAATCTGAAAATCGACCGAGCAGCGCCCTCAGCACGAGTCCGCGAAAATACAGCTCCTCGACGACCGGGCTCCCGAGACAGACAAACACCCCGAGAATGACAAAGTGCGAACCGGTGATGTTGTGCGTCAGGGAATTGGCCGGATCATTGAGACGCGTGAACAGGTGCGGAACAAACGGAAGGAGCGGCAGCTCAAGGAGCGGCGTGAGCAGGTATTGCCCGGCGAGTCCGATCGCGATCCCGACTGGCAGGTCCACCGCGCGAACCGCAATTCCATAGTCGGCTCGCATCTGGGCAAAGAGTCCGAGCCGGGCAGCCTCTCGGTTCGCGGGTCGCGCATCTGAGAGGGTGCGCTCTGAAGCGGTAAGACGCGGACGTGAACGTGCCAGGGTGTGCGCAAAAACGGCAGCCAATACGAGTCCAATCCAAAGCCCGATCAGATTTAAGAGGTTCTGGGTAAAAAGACTCGCCGACCCTCCTAGGCCACCCCTGTGCGGCCAGAGATTGACGGCGATTGTTGCGATCAACCAACCGCTGACAAGCCCGGTAATCGCCACACCAAGACCGAACGGATTGGGCGTGGCCGGTGCATCGCCAAACAGACTGCGAAGGCGTGGCTTCACCGGAGAGGACATCGCAACACCTTGGTCGCATATTGTCACTCGGTCAAACCCAATTTGTCGAAAAGAACCCCACCTCCTGCGTCTGAATAGCGGCGGCATCGGCCTACGATGGAGCAATGAGTCGTCAACCAAATGACATGCGCCAGAAACAGGGATCCCAAAAGGGAGGGACGCCCGGTCAGACGGGCAACGAGAGCGCGATTCGCTGGATCGTTGCCGGTGTTGTCGTGGTGCTCGTGCTTTTAGTCTTTGGCTCCTCTCTTGTCTCAAAGGGCTCTTCCACCCAGATCCCTTGGTCGGCGTTCCTTAATTCCGATATCGCCCACCATTCGGTCAAGAGCGTGCTGGTCAACAACACCAATGGGACCATCACCGGTCAGCTGGCCAACGGCACCAACTACTCGACGACAGGGCCAATCTCGCTCACCCAGCAAGAGCAGAGCGCGATCACCGCAAGCGGCGCAGAGCTCAAGTTCGCAACACCGACCTCGAACATCTTTGCCTCACTGATTGGCTATCTCTTGCCGGTGTTGTTGTTCATCGGATTCATGGTCTGGCTGAACCGCAGGGCACAGGGTCAGATGAGCGGAATCATGTCGATTGGTCGTTCAAAGGCAAAGGCATACTCGGCCGAGCGCCCGAAGAACACCTTCGCCGATGTCGCGGGATACAACGGGGTCAAACAGGAGATCTCAGAGGTCGTCGACTTCCTCAAATCCCCTGGGCGATTCCGCGAGATCGGCGCACGCATTCCAAAGGGTTTGTTACTCGTCGGACCTCCGGGAACCGGAAAGACCCTGCTCGCACGCGCGGTTGCCGGCGAGGCGGGCGTCCCCTTCCTCTCGGTGAGTGGCTCGGATTTCATGGAGATGTTTGTCGGCGTCGGTGCGAGCCGGGTGCGCGACCTCTTTGAGACCGCA
>DATLTI010000095.1:0-6643 GCA_035533675.1 Acidimicrobiales bacterium
GGACTTTTTTCCCCAAATGCGTGGGAAAATGATTCTGTGGTCAGACCAAGCGAAATCTTCAGTACGCATCCAGGACGTTGCTTTCGCTATGTCGAGAATGCCGAGGGCCGACTCGAAGGTTGTGATGAACCCGTCGAATGGCGGGGCCACTACACCCCTCCCAAGGGTATTGCCCGGCTCGTCAGCGCGTGTGACGTGCATTCAGGTGGGCTCTATCGCCCGCACCTGATCAGCCCTCCAAAAAAATAATCAGACCGGGGGCGACGCTCTCTTGAGGGCGCGTTCGTAGACGACAAATTCGAGGTCGTCAACGAGGGCAAGCGCTGGATCTCCCTCTTTGGAAAAGGCGAAGTGTTCTCCCGTCTCTTGGAATCCGATGCGTTCGTACCATGCGCGAAGTTCACCTCTTTGCGAGAGCACCTGAAGCGACAGCACATCTGCATTGAAGCGTGCTCGAGATGTTCTGGTTGCGGCCTCCAAGAGTTCTGAACCAAGACCTTTGCTCTGAATCTCTGGCCTACGCAGAAAAGTCCAAGATGCACGCGTTTACGCGGAGCGACAGTGAGTCTGCAACAGCTTGCGAGTATGCCTTTGACCTCACCGACGATCATCATTGAATTGGGACCTGTTACCGATCGCGAGATCTCTGCTTTTGAGCTGCGCCGTCCTTTGACGAGGGAGTACTCCGAGATCCAGGCTTGTGCGCTTTCCTCCGAGCGATAGCAGAACTCGACAAGTTTGACAATGTGGTCAATGTCGTCGGCGGTCGCGTCTCGGTAGTATCCGGTCGTCACGGCCGGGGCTCTCCTCAGTTCCAGCTCAAAAGACTTGGCTCGTACTCAGATGGCGCGAGGTAACCAAGTAGCTCGATTAATGATGACGCAACGTTCGCAAGCCCAGCTCTTGGAAGGTCATCGCGAAACTGGATTGTCCTTTTGGCATAATCGACGAGGAGGAACTCGACAGGGTTGAGCGAGTGCGAGGTCTTCATCGCAACGCTCCCGTCCGGTCGAAGAATTGGATCGCCGTTCTCGTCGCGCTCAGCCATGTCTTCAGCGTTTCCGTGATCGGCAGTGATCACAAGACATCCGACGGCATCGCGCGTCGCTTTTGCCACACGTCCGAGTGCCTTGTCAATTGCAACAATCGCACGCTCGGTTGCTCCAAGATCGGCGGTGTGTCCGACCATGTCGCCTCCGGCAAAGTTGGCGCGGATGAATTGGTACCTGTGACTTTCGATGGCATCGATGATCGCGTCGGCGGTCTCTTTCGACTTCATTTCAGGTTTGGTCTGGAAGGGAACCTGATCGGATGGAATTTCGACGTAGGTCTCGAGTGCCTCGTTAAATTTTCCCGCTCTGTTCCCGTTCCAGAAGTAGGTGATGTGGCCAAACTTCTGGCGTTCGGCGCAGGCAAACTGACTAACGCCCGATGCCGCGAGGTGCTCACTTGCAGTTCCTGGGACCGTCTCGGGTGTGACGAGAAAATGTTCAGGCATATTGAGGTCCGCGTCGTACTGGCTGATCGCGGCGAAGGCGATCTTGGGAATACGGACGCGATTAAAAAAGGTGAAGGACGCGCCTTCGGTGAGCGCGCGCGTGATCTCGATCGCGCGGTCTCCGCGAAAATTGAACACCAGCACCGCGTCTCCATCGACAATGGGTCCGACCGGTTCACCGCGATCGTCAACGACGGTGAAAGGAGGCAGGTCCTGGTCGCTGATGCCAGATGTATTTGTTCTGGCGGACTCGATCGCTTCACGCGCACTTGTTGCGGGTGTGGCGATTCCAAGTACGTGCGCTTTCCAGCCGGCTTCGACGATCGCCCAGTTCGCGCCGTAGCGGTCCATGGTCGTCGACATGCGCCCACCGCCGCTGGCAATCTGGAAGTCGACGTCGTGTCTGTCGTTGATGCTCTTGAGAAAATTCTCGAGCCGCTCGACGTAGGTCAGCGCCGAGAAGTCAGGAACGTCGCGTCCGTCGAGCAGTACGTGGACGCGAAGGTTCGTGACACCGTCTGACTGTGCCCGGGAGATGATGGTGAACAGATGCGCAATGCTCGAATGGACGTTCCCGTCAGAGAGGAGTCCAATGAGGTGCATGGTGGAGTGATGTGTTTTGACCCTAGAGACGAGATCTCTCCAGTCGCCTTCGAAGATGAGGCCGGACTCGATCGCCTTGTCCACCTGCTTTGCGCCTTGATCGAAGATTCTTCCGGCGCCAAGCGTGTTGTGACCAACCTCGGAGTTGCCCATATCCGCGTCCGATGAGAGTCCAACGGCGGTGCCATGCGCCCGAAGCGTCCGCGTGATGCCGACGCGGCGCAGGTCATCGAGCGCAGGCGTCTCGGCTGAGGCGACTGCGTCATAGCGGTCTCGACGCCCAATTCCGACTCCATCAAGGACTATGAAGACGAGAGGACCAGCAGGATAATGGTTTTTTGGTCCCAGGTTGAGTGGCTCCACGATGTCCTCTCAAGGTTGGTTGATCTGGTTCTAGCGTAGGCGACCTGCCGGGCGTAACCCGATTGCGTTGCGCGAGATCGCACCGGACGCGGTGCTTTCTCGTTTGGTGGCGACATCACTTAGAGTGTTTTGCGACTTGGTCACATTACCGGTTTTCCCAAGGAGCGTTCATGTCATCACCTCGAGCTGAGCCGGTTCCGAGCGAGGGTTCGTATCTCGGTGCACTCGCGCGGTTCGTATTGCAACACCGCCGATTCGTGATGATTTTCTGGCTGGTGATCTTCATCGCCGGTGTCGGTGCTGCGGGTCGGGTGTCGAGCAGGCTCACTTTTGACTTTTCGCTTCCCGGACAGCCCGGCTATGAGACCGGCCTCAAGGTGTTGCATCTTTATGGAAACGGTGGCGGCAGTATCCCGAGCATTATCGTCGTCACTGCACCCAATGGCCAGAGTGTGATCAAGGACACCCCGCCGCTCGTCCATGCATTTTCGTTGATTGCGAAGTTTGCTCCGGGGAACCGGATTATCGATTATCTGTCGACCGGGGATCATCGCTTCATCACTGATTCTGGACGAAGTACGTTTGCGTTTGTCTACACACCCCCAATCAAGTCGCTTGCCCCTGATCATCATGCTCTCCAAACCGTCGCTGCACTCCGGGCGGCACTACCCGGATATACCGTCGGCGTCACAGGTCTTGAACAACTCGCTTCGGGCGGTTCGTCAAGCGGACCGGGTGTGCTGATCGAGACGATGTTCGGTGGTCTCGGAGCACTCGCTGTGCTCGCGTTTGTGTTTGCCTCTTTCCTCGCGCTCGTACCGATTTTGATTGCCGCGGTCTCGATACTTGCGACCTTTCTCGTCCTTCTCGGGCTGACCTATCTCACCCCGGTGTCGTTCATCGTGCAGTTTCTTGTAGCACTTGTCGGACTCGGAGTCGGTATCGATTACTCGCTCTTGCTGGTGACGCGTTGGCGAGAAGAGCGGGAGAATGGCGCAGACAACGAGACTGCGGTGCGCGTTGCCGTCGAGAACGCCGGACACGCGGTCGTGCTCTCTGGGCTTACGGTGGCAATCGGATTGCTGGCGTTGGTGATTATTCCCGTCCCAAGCCTGCGGAGTACAGGATTTGGTGGAATGTTGATTCCGCTTATTTCGATTTTCGTCGTCTTGACCCTGCTCCCAGCTGTGCTCGGAGGGATTGGCCCGCGCGCGGACTGGCCGCGTATTCGTCACGAGCGCGATGCAAGCAGAGCCTGGAGTCGATGGGCACGTGGCGTCACCAAAAACAGCTGGCTGGCAACTGGTGTGGCGGTGATCATCCTTGTTCTTTGCATTGCTCCGGTGTTTAATCTGAAGGTTGGTCAGACGAGCGCCGATGCCTTTTCCAAGGTCGGAACAGCACACGTTGAATATCAAGAGCTGATTTCACATGGTGTGCCAAGTGGGATCCTCACTCCTATCGAGGTGCTTGCCAAGGCGTCCGTCGCGTCAGGTGTCGTCAATGAACTTGAACGCGTTCCCGGTATTTCATTCGTGACCTATGCAAAGGATCCGAACTCGGTCCGCCAGGGATTTGTTGACATTCTTGCCGTGCCCAAGGTCGAGACCGTCAACAATGTGACGCTTGCGCCAGTCAAGGCGGTACAACGCGTCGTCGCTCATCAACCGGACGTCTTTGGAGTGACCGGACTTGGCGCAATCGAGCAGGACTACAGCCATGCAGTCTTTGGGAACTTTCCGTTCATGTTCGCCGTGATAGCGGGTCTTGCGTTCATCTTGTTGGCGCGGGCATTCCGGTCAATTGTCCTTGCCGCGAAGGCCGTGGTCTTGAATCTGGTCTCGCTTGCTGCCACATTCGGTCTTTTGACCTGGTTCTGGCAAGAGGGCCATGGTTCATCGGTGGTCTTCAATATTGCAGCGACAGGAGCGATCACCTTCTGGATGCCCGTGATGATCTTCGCGTTCCTGTTTGGGCTTTCGATGGACTATGAGGTGTTTATCTTGAGTCGAATCCGCGAGGAGTTCGATCGGACAAATGACACGACAACGGCTGTCGTCGAGGGCCTTGGTCGTACCGGTCGACTCGTGACAAGCGCGGCGTTGATCCTGTTTCTTGCCTTTGCCTCGCTTGCTTCAGCTCCTGACACCGACATCAAGGTGCTCGCTACCGGACTCGGTGCAGGAATATTGCTCGATGCGACGGTGATACGCGCGTTGTTGGTTCCTGCTCTCGTCGCGTTATTCGGAAGATGGAACTGGTGGTACCCGCGCTGGTTTGCTCGATTGGCGCTCTCAAAAGCACGAGATCTCGCCTGATGTTTGCAACTTTTGATTCGGCGGCAATGATGCCTAGCGAGGGCGCACTGTCATAAGCGGTGAGGTGCGAGAGGTGCATTCTCTGGAGTGGATTGCGACCCGTTGTGGCGCCTCGGTAACAATCTTCGACAATCCCGATGTCAGATTCACCGTTGCCTCATAGCGGCGTACGCGATGACTTTCGGGATCGCTATCTCGTCAGACCAAGAGACCGTAGAAGGAACATATTCTCGAGAGTTCCGCGGACATTCTCGAACCCAAAATGGGACTGTTGATTAGTGCATCACCGACCCACCATCGACGATGATGGTCTGTCCGGTGATGAAATCGCTGTCGTTGCTTGCAAGAAAGACTGCTGCGCCCACGATGTCTTCTGGTGATTCGAGACGGCGTAGCGCACGGCTGGAGATAGCGCTTGAGCGCATCGTCACGGTCTTGTCATCTGGATCCTCTTCAGAGAGGGTGTTCCCCGGCGCAATCGCGTTGACGTTGATGCCATCTCCTCCGAGCTCACGAGCCAGCGTCTTGGTAAAGCCGAGCACTGCCGCCTTTGAAGTCACGTAGTGGATCTGTGTGTTCGTTCCCTTGAATGCAGTGCCTGACGAAATGTTGATGATCTTCCCACTCTGGTTCGTCCTCATGATCGGCGCGACTGCCCGAGACATCAGCCAGGGGCCTTTGACATTTGTCGACATCATTGCATCCCACTCCTCGATGCTCAATGCATCAAAGCCAACGCGAGACATCGGGACGACGGAGAACATCGCAGCATTGTTGAGAAGAATGTCGACAGTGCCGTACGCCCCAACAACTTTATTGACCGCGTCCGAGATAATCGCCGGATCGGTGACATCGAGCGCGACAGCGATCGCCTCGCCATTTAGTGCTGCAATCTCCTTGGCGACAATCTCGGCGCCAGGAAGATCAAGATCAGCGATTGCGACTCGCGCCCCCTCTGCAGCAAACCGAAGCGCGTAGGCGCGCCCGATTCCATGCGCTGCTCCCGTGATGAGGGCAACCTTTCCCGTGAGACGCTGGCCCTCTTCTGGTCGGAGTGTGATTCCCATGTGCTCTCCCTAGATCGATGTGGATGATTCGCGTTTAGAGTCCGTAGAGCCGAGCGGGGTTGGTCGCGAGGATTTTGTTCTTCTGAGCGTCATTAAGGTCTCCGTGACGGAATATGGCAATCGCATCGAGTTCACTCGAAGGATCGGCGTGACCGTAATCGGTACCGATCACCAAGCGGTCTTCACCCATCTTGTGGATCAGGTACTCGTGATCATCGTCGGTCTGGGTGGTGACGTAGATGTTCTTGGTGACAAACGGGTTGTACTGCGCGGAGTACTTTTCACCATTGCGTCGCGCGATCTCGTTCATCACCCAGGGAACCCATTGGGCCGAGGTCTCGACAAATCCCCATCGAAGCATCGGGAACTGCTCGGCGACGTCATTGCGCAAGAGATCAAAACAGGCGAGCACGGTTGGTACGCGAAATGCTGCAAACCCTCCACCGTCGGTGAATCGCGTGCGGAGAATTTCAACAAAGTCTGGATTGCCATTCGCGATGTGCACAATTATCGGAAGGTCGAGTTCCTCTGCCAACGCGTAGATCGGAAAGAATTGCGGATCAAACATCATCAGCTCACCGGAGTAAGGCTGCATGCAGACGCCGACTGCGCCGTTTTGTTTCGAAAAGCGGACCTCTTCTTTCGCTGCATCGATATCAAGTGTTGGAACTACGCAGGTCCAGCGAAGACGCCCCTTTCCCTCGCGCCAGATGTCGGCCAGCCAGCGATTCCAGCTTCGACACAGTGCGACCTCAATGTCCGGACGTCTTGTCACCTGTTCGATCCAAAGGCTG
>DATLTI010000096.1:0-2565 GCA_035533675.1 Acidimicrobiales bacterium
TAGGACAAAAGGGTCGAGACAAGCAAGTCGCCACCCGCTTCGATCTGAGAAATGTGACTTTGGCTTGTGCCGACTTGCTCTGCAAGCCTTTCTTGCGTGAATCCGACAGCCTTCCGAACAGCGGCAAGCGTCATCGCGAATTCGCGATCAGCATTTTCCGACTCTTGCATTCGTGCTGCAATCTCCGCGATCAGTTCAGAATCGTCGAGATTAACGTCGACGTCTTTGAGGGCTACGTCCTCATCGGTTACGTCGGCCTTGAGGCGGGCAAGTTCCGCCGATGCTTCGTCAGTCATCTCCTTCCTTCCTTTCTTTGGTTGCTTCTATCCGTTGTAATTGGTCGACCATCCGTTCGGCCTGGTCGGCTGCAGCCGAGTACCAGAGCTCTTGCAACAGGGCCTTGTTGCCAAGCAGGAGCGCGACCACAGCACCGCCTCGAAACCAGACGAGGACTCGAATCTGAACATCGCGACTATGGCTAACTGGCCGCACACGCCAAATCGCATGATGCGTTGCGACTAAAACACGCCTGATGGTTTGAGAATCCTCAGTTGGTTCTTCGGCCAACCCGCCGAGAATTTGCATCACCTGGGCGACCTGGACAGCCGCTTCACGTTCGGTAGAACTGCTGGCTGACGCCTTTGCTGCTTGGATTATCTCTGCGTGCCTCTTGATGAACGCAGCTGTGCCGATGACTTTCACAAGCGTAATTATACATTCAGATATATATTACTGCAACTGTATATTCCGGAAAGTGATCCATTGAGCCCGCCAATCCAAAAGGAAGGCTGTGAGTTGTTGGTCAGGGATAGCCAGGGCATAAATATCCGTCGTTCGGCGCTCCGCTGAGGACGACAGTCGCGGGTGACGACTGAGCGCTGATGGAACCATCTGGCGCGGGCCACCCCTCCGAGCCCTCTCGCTCCACACCCGTCGATGGGTGCCCTTGTGCCGGTGAGCGCCTGCGCCCGGGATGGCCCTATCAGGCGACGGGGTCGCTTCGCTCGCGCCCAACACCCGCCAGATCCTCGACGTGGACCAGTTCGGCAATCTTGGTGGCAATGACTTCCATCGAGTCCTCCGCCGTGTCCAACCCGTGTCGGGAGCCGAGCAAGGGGCTGACCTTCCGGACCTCGTCGTAGGTCGTCCCGTGCACGACAGGGATCAGCTGGTCGCGTGCCAGAAGCTCCGAGAGCTCCTTGTCAGAGACTCCCCGGTTGTTGACGCGTTCTAGCAGCGCAGGCGTGATGAGGACGAGGCCCGCACGCGACTTGGCCAGACCCCTATCGATCTCTCGCATAAACGGTTGACCGAGCAGGATGTCCTTCTCGCTGAACCACACCGGCACACCTTTGGCTTCGAGCAGGTCGTTCAGCTCCGTAGCGACACCGCGCCGATCGTCCCACGCATGGCAGAGGAAGAGGTCGCGAAGTTCGGGCAGCGGACCTCGCGACTCGATCGTGCGGCGATAGGGAGTTAGCGCCCGGACCTGGTCGGGGGTGTAGGTCACGGACGAGCTGCCCGGTGACCACCTCGGCCGCGTTGTTCCACCGACGGACCCGCCCCCGCTGCTCGTGCCGCCCCCATTGCTCCGCGGCTGGTAGGCCCGACGAGTAGGAACGCTGTGGCGAGTACGACCCGTAAGACCCGTACCTTCCGCCGTGCACAGGGCAGGCTGCTGCGCCGCTTGCTGTGCGATGTCCCTGTACCGGAGCCGTGCACCTTGCCATGCGGCGATGCTACAACGCTCCAACCTCGTCGAAATCGTCGCCTACACCTCGCCGTGTAGGCACGCCGATTTGCCGATCTGCAGGGCTCCTCAGAGTTCGCGGGCCCGACCCGAGTCAGCGATACGAGTTCGCTCCTCGCGAAGAACGCACACTCCCGTCGATATGTCGCGGACGCACTCTTTATCCATGCTGTTATTCGGTACGCCGATCTGTTTACAACAGCCGGGTTCACTTCTAAATAACGCGCGTAACCCTGTGTCGGGCAAGCGCCCGGAAAACATGTCGATGCACCGGTTGGAGCAACTTCCAGTAAAGGAAACCGGGGACTCCTTTCGGGCGGAGCGAGCCGACCTGGACGAGCTCGTCCTCAGTGCATCTATAGCCAAGCCATGCTTCTCCGGGAAACCACCGGATCGTACGCAACACAAGAGCGCCGGGGTCATGTCGAACGACGAGCCACCAGTCAATAGCCGCTCCTTCGATAACCTCCCGTGGGGAGCTGAGCTTCCAGTACTCCCCGGCGACACGACCGATCAGCGCACGCACTCTCCACGCGAGCGTCAGGCCGTACCATCTGTAGCTTCCTCCGATCCTTTCGAGATCAGCGCCGAGACGTATCGATGTGGCATCGGCAAGAGGGACTGTCACTCGCACCGTGTAGACGCCGTCTCGGAGCCCGCTGTCGCGCCCGAGCAGGCCGTGGTCGAGCTCGAGCGCCTGGTCGTCAAGGGCCGTCAGGAGCGCATCGGCAAGACCCATCGGCTCGATGCCAAACGCCGCGTCGGTTCGCGCACGATCTTCGACGACGACCTCGGTGACGAGACTCTCGATGAGC
>DATLTI010000097.1:0-6651 GCA_035533675.1 Acidimicrobiales bacterium
TGCGGTCTATGGAGGTGCAGATCTCGATGCCCAGGTGCGACTGATCGCCAAGGGCCTTGATGTCGTCGTGGCGACACCGGGAAGATTGATTGACCTCGTCGACAAGGGTGCCATCAACCTCGAACAGATCACCACGCTGGTACTCGACGAAGCTGACCGGATGGCAGACATGGGATTCATGCCCCAGGTCGAGTGGCTGTTGCGCCACATGCATGTTGAGCGCCAGACACTTTTGTTTTCGGCGACACTCGATTCGGCGGTGAATCAACTCGTCAGTCGTTATCTCAAAGAGCCAGCCTTCTTCGAGGTCGAGTCACCCCAGGTGACCGTCGACCAGATGGAGCATCGCTTCTTGAAGGTGCATCAGATGGATAAAGCAAATGTTGCAGCAGCCATCATTAGAGGCGCCGAGAAAACGATGATCTTCGTCAAGACCAAACGCGGAGCCGACAAGCTGACCGAGCAACTCCTTGAACAGGGCGTAAAGATCGCGGCAATCCACGGAGACCTCCATCAGGGATCACGTGAACGTGCGCTCGCAAATTTTACCGAGGGGAAACTCCAGGGGCTCGTCGCCACCGACGTTGCTGCACGTGGGCTTGATATCGAGGGCGTCGATGTCGTCATTCACTACGACCCGCCCGAGGACCACAAGGCCTATCTGCATCGATCTGGCCGCACCGCGCGTGCTGGTGGTTCTGGAGTCGTCTGTACCCTTTTATTGTGGAATGAAGAACTTGCTGTCGAGCGGCTCCAGCGCAGACTCGGACTCAAGGTCAAACCTGTCGAGGTGTTTTCGAACGATCCAAGGCTCTCTTCAACAGCTGCTTGGCATGGGAACGTGACGTCAAAGACATCGTCGTGAGCTCTGAAGATCGCGAATTACGTTCCCGGTGAGTTCGCCGCTCTATCTCCGCCAGCTGCTCTCAGGTCGAGACTTCGCACACGGCGATCAGGTCGCGATGCAGATGGAGAATTATGTCTATCTCTTAGGCGATCGCGACGCCGGCGAGGCGATTGTCATCGACGCCGCGTACGCGCCGGACGAGATCGCCGGAATCTGCGAATCAGACGGTATGCGACTGACTGGCGCGATCATTACGCACTATCACGCAGACCACGCTGGCGGAATGCTCGGCGAATGGCAAGGATCTCGGGTATCACTGACCTTTTACAACACCGGGACGTGCCGGTGCACGTGCAGGGCAACGAACTCAGCTGGCTCAGCGAGCGCACCGGCATTGACTCGAACGCCGTCATTACTCATACTTCAGGAGACACAATCCTTGTCGGTGGACTTGAACTGGTCTTGATCCACACTCCCGGTCACACCGAGGGTAGCCAGTGCGTCTTGTTCGAGGGAAATCTCATCACCGGCGACACCCTTTTTCTTGACGGTTGCGGTCGAACGGACCTTCCAGGAGGAGACGCGGGCGAGCTATTCGAAAGTCTTACCGTGAGGCTCGCCGGAATTCCCGATACGGTGCCGGTCTACCCGGGCCACGCGTACTCTCCGCTGTCCTCGGAGTCCATGGGCGATATCCGTCGGCATAATCCCGTACTCGCACCACTAGATCGCGAGCAATGGCTTGCGCGCTTTTCTCACTGACAGACCGGGTCAATCACACATTGTTATTGACCTGTGCCAAAGAGGTCGGCGAGAGATATCGTGATAGTTGAGCCCAGCGCGTGCCTGAGATACCGAGAGCGCGCCCTTTTGAACGATATCTGCAAGAGCGACTGAAGGAGGAGTGATGAAAAGCGAGATCGTATTTGACGCGGATGGACAAACTGAAGAGGAGAATCGGCTCTCGGGTACAAAGGATGCGGATGCACTGAGGATCCGAACGGTGGGATTTGATCACATTGTGCTATCAGTTGCTGACGTGGAACGCGCTCTTGGCTTTTACTGTGGAACGCTCGGGCTTGAGCCGATGAGGGTCGATGAATGGCGGGATAAGAAAGTTCGCTTTCCCTCTGCGCGGGTAAACGCGCACACGATTATTGATCTCGCTCTGGGAGAGCGAAGTGGAGTGAACCTCGATCACTTCTGTCTCGTGATCGAACCGATCGACTTTGAAGCGTTGATCGCGTCTGGAAATCTCGAAATAGAAAGAGGACCAGTAATGCGAAGCGGCGCACAGGGTGATGGTCTTTCAATCTATCTGCGCGACCCTGACCACAACCTCGTCGAACTTCGTTACTACACGTAGCGCGCTCGGAAAAACGAGGGTCCACACGTGTGCACCACGCCTGACTTCAACGAATCGTTGCGTGCTAGGACTCTTCGAAAAATGTGCGTTCTCGGAGTTCGCGACGAGGTGGCAAAGTGCGGCTTGGATCAACAGGTTCCTGAGATCGACCGGCTTGGGAGGGCCACATTTTCTTCCTCTGTCCCTGATTGTGGCTGTGCTACGGTCACTCTCGACTTATTTCGGAGTCGTTTTCTCTTGTCGCCTTGGTGCCTGAACGCAACAGAGAGCCGACCTTTGAAGATCGCAGTGTTCGGGGGGACATGAACATCTTTTGGATCAGTGTTGGGTCCGGTATCGCGGTCGCGGCAATCCTCGCGCTGTCGTCGGTCGCCTTCACCCTCGAATATGCGGTGAGTCGGGTCGTCAATCTTGCCCACGGCGAAATACTTACGATCGGGGCTTACTCGGCCTATGTGGGCGAGAATAATTTCCATCAGAACCTGTACGTCTGCGCACTGATTGCGACGGTCTTCGGCGCGATTGCGGCAATGGCGCTGAATTTCTCGCTCATCGAGCGATTTCGTAATCAAAAGCCGTTATCGACACTGATTGCGACACTCGGAGCCTCACTCATCTTGCAAAACGTGGTGCTCATCGGATTTGGGGGAGCAAGCGTCTCTTACAGTTTTGCCCAGGGCAACATCTTGCACGTCGGACCATTTCTTTGGACAATCCTGACGATCAAGGTCATGGTCTCGACGGTTGTGGTCGCCGTACTGATCTACCTGCTCTTGCAGAAGACGCGTCTCGGAAAGGCGCTACGGGCCATCTCACAAAACCGCGAGCTCGCGCAGGTAAGCGGCATACCAGCACGCCAGGTCGTCATGCAGACGTGGGCCGTGGCGGGAGCAATATCTGGCTTCGCGGGTTTTCTCTACGGCGAAACGATCGGCACGATCACTCCGACGGTTGGAAACGGATTTCTGCTTCTCTCCATTACCGCCGCAGTCGGCGGAGGACTTGGAAGGCCGTACCCGACACTCGGCGGCGCAGTAGTCCTCGGACTCGTCATGTCGATCGCGAGCACCTACACGTCGTCTGCCTATCAGCTCGTCATAGCCTTTGGATTCCTCGTCATCATGTTGCTTGTCAAACCCAACGGACTCTTTGTGCGAGGACGTACCAATACGGTGCGTGCCTGATGATCCAGTACTGGACCGCAATCCTTACCGAGGCAGCAATCTTTGGTGTGCTCGCTCTCGGGATTGACATGATCTGGGGCTGGGCAGGCGACTTTGACCTCTCGGCCTACGCGTATTTCGCGCTCGGCGTCTACGTGACGATGATCCTGACGATCGGCAAACCTTCGGCGCCAGTCGAGTACGTCCTAGGCTGGCATCTTCCCTATCTGCTTGCCGTATTGATCTCCGTGGTCGTCGTCGTCGCGTTTGCCTCGCTCGTCGGAGCGGTCGCGCTTCGCTCGTTACGCGATGTTTATTTTTCGATTACGACGCTTGGCGCGGTGTGGGCGATCTACTACCTCGTCGAGAATTTTACGCCGCTGTTCAATGGCTACAACGGACTATCGGGACTCGTCGACCCGATGGGCGGTGGGTTGTCCTACAACGCGTACCACTACCTTTTCTTCGGTTTCTGTCTGCTTGTGCTCCTTCTCGTCTATCTCCTTGTCATGAGACTCTCGCGAAGCCCATTCGGAAGAATGGTTCGCGCCGTTCGCGATGATGAACGCGCCGCTGCGGTGTATGGCCGCAACGTTTTCTGGACGAAATATCGCACCTATCTCACCGGAGCCGCACTCGCCGGACTCTCCGGCAGCCTCTTTGCCGCGTATATCGGGGCGTTCAACCCACTTGACTGGCGACCGACAGAGATCTTTGTCCTCTACGCGGCAATTCTGGTTGGTGGGCGCGGCAATCCGCGCGGTGTAGTGCTTGGATCTTTCATCGTCTATGTGGGTTTTGTCGAACTCACCCGGTATATCCCTTCGCCTTCGGCACGCCCAGAGCTTGGCCCCGCTCTGCGTCAGATCCTGATCGGTCTCTTGATCATCTTGATGATGAAGTTTCGCCCAGGCGGTCTGATCCCCGAACGACTCGGAAACGACGGCTCACAAGAGCGAAGATCGCTTGGCAGGTTGCTCTCGCGTTCGCGCTCGAGCGCACGAGATGAACGGGCGCCGACACCACTACCCGTCGAGAGTGCGGACTCATGAGCAAGAACCCTCTGCTCGAGATTGACGACATCTCGAAGACCTTTGGCGGTGTGGTGGCAGTTGATCGCTGTTCGATGACCGTGCGCGAGGGAACGGTCATCGGGCTGATCGGACCAAATGGCGCTGGCAAGAGCAGTGTGATTGATCTCGTCACGGGATTCGAACATCCCGACTCTGGCAGTGTGCGCTTTGATGGAACGGAGTTGATCGGTCTTCGCCCTGATGTGATCTCGCGCATGGGAATCATCCGCACCTTTCAGACTCCGCGCGAATGGCGTGACCTTTCGGTCATCGACAACGTCCGAATCGGAAGATCAAACCTCGCGCGCGAATCGCTGTTTCGGTCCCTTGTATTTGCTCGAGGTATGCGTCGCGACGAGGCGAACGAAACCGATGAGATCCGCGGAATCCTCAAGGACTATCGACTCGATGACTTACGCAACAGTCGAGCGATCAATCTCAGTGGTGGTCAAAAACGCCTCCTCGAGTTCGCCAGAATCGCCGCCGCCAGACCGCGTCTTACGATTCTCGACGAGCCAATGGGAGGCGTGAATCCCGTGCTCGGCGAACGTATCGGCGAGGCAATTCGTGACCTCAAACGTGCTGGAAGTACGGTGATTGTAGTCGAACACAATCTGCCGTTTATCGAGAGGACGTGTGACGAGGTCGTGGTCATGGATCTTGGATCGGTCATTGCTCAAGGGGCTTTCAACGAACTTCGCGACAACGCTCGGGTCGTCGACGCCTATCTCGGAAACGACGACGGATGAACACGCCAGATCTCGATGCTCCAGTCGTCTTGAGAGTCGAAGATGTCACCGCAGGATATGGTGGCCCACCAATCATCGAGAACGTCTCGCTTGAGGTTCAAAAGGGCAAGATCACAGCTATCGTCGGACCGAACGGAGCCGGAAAGTCGACGCTTTTGAAATCCATCGCCGGCGTGATCAAGGTGTCTGGCGGTCACATCTCTGTACTTGGCAAAGAGAGCACGAATCTTGCGCCCGAGAAGCTGGTGCGAATGCGACTCTCCTATGTGCCCCAGGTTGCGAATACCTTTCCCGATCTGACCGTTCGCGAGAACCTTGATATGGGTGGTTACACCCTCAAACGCGGTGTAAGTGAGCGTATTGATGAACTCTGTGAGCTCTTTCCCGACATCAAGAAATCGCTCAAGCGAAAGGCCGGGTCATTGAGTGGTGGGCAAAGGACCATGCTTGCGATGGCACGGGCGCTCATGCTCCAGCCAGCAGTCATGTTGCTTGACGAGCCAAGTTCCGGTCTCTCGCCGATCTTCCAGAGCGCGCTCTGGGAACAGATCGAAAAGGTTGCCTCGACCGGCGTTGGCGTCTGCGTCGTTGAACAGAACACCCGACGCTCTCTTCGCCATGCAGATTGGGGATATGTCCTTGTGCTTGGGAAAAACCGTCTCGATGGTCCAGCTGCAGAGCTTTTGCTCGACGAGGAGGTGATTGACCTTTACGTTGGGAAAATGTCGTAACAAGAAAAGTGGGAAAATCTATTCAACGATGTATTCAACGAGGGGGGAATGCTGTGAGAACGAATAGTAGGTTGTTCTCCATCCGGGGGGCGGCGAGTGCCTTAGCGGCAACGACGGTCCTCAGCGGTGGAGCAGCTTTCATGACAGGCGCTATGGCCAATGCCGCGACAAAGACGGTGTCCTACGGTGTCCTGTCATGTTTCACCGGACCGCTGGCAAGCCTTGGAGAGGGTATCTATCAAGGTGCCCAGATCGCGCAGGCTCAGGTCAACGCAGCCGGTGGAGTGCTCGGGAAAAAACTCCTGATACCTCAGGGTGACACCGGGTGTGACCCTGTCGAGGGAAAGACTGCGTTGCTCAAGCTCCTCTCCGGGGGAGGGATCTCGGGGATCATCGGGCCAACAACCCAGGAGATCAATGCGGTTGAGCCCGTACTCAGGGCAAACAAGATCATTGACGAGTTCCAAGGTGGAGATACCGGGCGCGATCACCAGATCGACCCGTTCCTCTTCCGCGACAGCCCGTCAGACAGCCAGCTCGGTGTGGCAATGGCAACATATGCCCATACCAGGGGATACAAGAAGGCCGACCTGCTCTTCTACTCCGACGCCGCGGCGCAGACCATCGTGGCTCCGGTGAAGACAACTTGGCTCAAGCTGGGTGGAAAGATCATCCACATCTACAATGTCCAGGCCGATCAGTCCTCCTACACCAACACGGTG
>DATLTI010000098.1:0-7081 GCA_035533675.1 Acidimicrobiales bacterium
TACTGAACACGATAAAGTAGACGCCTTCGCCGGTGGCGGAGCGAAAAGGCACAAGGAGCCCTCGGTGGCGAAGAACGATCGACGAATCAAGGTGACCCTCGAATGCGAGGTGTGCAAGCAGCGTAACTACATCACGATGAAGAACCGCAACAACGACCGTGAGCGCATCGAGATGAAGAAGTACTGCCGCTTTGACCGAGTCCACACAGTGCACAAGGAAACCCGCTAACTACTCTCGGTCATCGTCTAGCGTCGTGTCATGTCCCACCGACGTCTGATTCGCGGAGATGGCCTGAACCGGGCGGTCGCCGCCGCCCGGGCCGGAGACGACCAGGCATTTGCGGAGATCGTGGAAAAGACCTCTCCCAAGGTCTACGCGCTCTGTCTTCGCCTAAGCGGTAACGAACACGATGCTCGCGACATCATGCAGGACACCTATCTGCGCGCGTATCGCGCGATCGGTACTTTTCGTTCAGATTCTTCATTCTCGACGTGGATATACCGGATCGCCGCCAACTGCGCGTCGACTCATCTTCAAAAGCGCCAGCACCGCAATGAACGAGCGCTCGAATTCGATGTGGAGACGCTTGGAAATGTTGTTACCGCCTCACCAGACTCTGATCCTGAAATCGCGAGCGAATCGACCGAAGACCGTGAGCGGCTGATTGCTGCTCTTGCGAGGCTGCCGTTCTCCTTGCGCTCGGTTGTTGTGCTCGGAGACGTATATGACCTCAGCCATGAGGAGATCGCGACTGAACTTCAGATCTCACGTGCAGCGGTGAAGGTGCGATTGCACCGGGCACGAAAGAAACTCCACGAAGAGTTGTTCGCGACCGAGACAAGAGTTCGAGTCTCGACCGGGAGTGCCACCCTGGTCGCTCTTTCGCATCCGAAACGGCGCGGTGCTGCCCAGTCAAAGCGCGATAAGTCCGAGGAAAAAAGTGCCTAATCAGAGGTCGGTCTGCGCGGAGGTCGTGAACGAACTCGCTCTCGTTGTCGATAAGAAAAGTTCGCCCTCGCGTCTTTTGCTCGCACACCTTGATCAGTGCCTCTCGTGCCAGGCAGAGCTATCGCAATATCGCCGGTTGCTGAGAATGCTCTCCGAGCTGCAAAACGAGAGCGAGCGCCTGCCAGAGGGGATGCTTGCAAATCTCGTCGGCGGGATCACGAGGGCAGCGGAACGTCGGGCGATCCGTGACCTTTTGACCTCTCGACGTGGGATCTATCTCTTCTCGATCGCCGCTGCAGTGCTGATCGTTTCAACGCTGATCGCGCTCTTTGGATCCCGTTCGTCTCGGCTCAGTGACCGCAAGGGCCAGCCGGAGGAGTCAATGTCCTCTGGGTGCTAAAGTTTTCGAACCCTGAGGGTCGCTCTGTGTCCGCGCGTCCAGCGTGAGAGACCGATCCCCGAAGGGCAGTGGCTCAATTGGTAGAGCACCGGTCTCCAAAACCGGGGGTTGGGGGTTCGAGTCCCTCCTGCCCTGCTCACCACCTATGTAGAGGTTTTTTCGTGAATCGAGAGCAACGACGTCTCCTGCAGCGCCAGGGGCAATTGAATGCAGAGGGCGACCCTGTCGCGAACCGTCCGGCACCACGGTCGGTGACGCGACGCGCGCCTGAGGCGAAGCGCGCTAGCGTGGTGTCCCGATTTGTGACCTACATGCGAGAGGTAAGAATCGAGCTTGGCAAGGTTCTCTGGCCCAAGCGCAAGGATGTTGTGAACTACTCAAGTGTGGTCCTGACCACGCTGGTGTTGCTCGCACTCTTGATCTTTGGCTTGAACCTGCTCTTTGCAAAGGGAGTCGCTTACCTTTTCAGGTAAAGGTCTCCAGAAGGGTACTCATTCGAATGGGGACAAGCGGTGGAGTCCCGATGTCTGCACCACGAGTGGAAGAACTGGCCGATAGGCCGAGAAAGTTATGGCGATGACCGACTTTGAACTGAACGACGAGTTGCCCGCCGAGGCTGTCGATGACGTCTCAGACGAGGCGGGCGTTGACGCGCCAGAGGACGAGTTGTTCGACGAGGATGAGTTCGTCCCGGCAAAGCCCCAGAGCGCGTACGACCGACCAGGATCTTGGTACGTCGTGCACTCATATGCGGGTTATGAGAACAAGGTGAAGTCCAACCTTGAAAGCCGGATCTCCTCCATGCACATGGAGGATCGAATCTTTGAGGTCGTCATCCCGATGGAAGACGTCGTCGAGTTCAAGGGTGGCAAGAAGGTCACCGTCTCGAAGAAGGTGTTCCCTGGATACCTTCTGTGCCGCGCCGATCTCGACGAGGACGCGTGGGCAGTTATCCGCCAGACCCCTGGAGTCACGGGATTTGTCGGTCCGGGCACCAAGCCCTCGCCGCTCTCTCGTTCCGAGGTCGACGGTATTCTGACCCCAATAGAAGAGGGCCAGGAGGGCGTTGCTCCCAAGCCACAGCGTCGTCCTCGTCTTGAGCACGAGATCGGCGAGACGGTCCGTGTCAAAGAGGGACCTTTTGCTGACTTTACGGGCAACGTCGCTGAGATCAATGAGGACCAGCTCAAACTCAAGGTTCTGGTCAACATCTTTGGGCGCGAGACTCCAGTTGAGCTTGAGTTCAGTCAGGTAGCAAAGCTGTAATGGCACCACATTCGATTGCGACAAGAGAGATGAGAGCGACATGGCACGTAGGCGAGTAACCGCCATCGTAAAGATTCAGCTGCCCGCCGGGGCGGCTACACCCGCGCCTCCAGTCGGAACTGCGCTTGGACCGCACGGTGTGCAGACGATGGAGTTCTGCAAGCAGTACAACGCGGCCACCGAGGGCATGCGTGGATCGATTGTGCCTGTCGAGATCACGATCTACGAAGACCGAACTTTCACGTTCATCCTCAAGACCTCGCCAACTCCGTTCCTGATTCGCGAGGCCGCCGGTCTTGATAAGGGTGCGACTCTGGCTGGCCGAGAGACTGTCGGATCGATCACCGTTGCCCAGCTCGAAGAGATTGCCAAGACCAAGATGCCAGACCTCAACGCAAATGATCTTGAGGCCGCGATGCTCCAGGTCGAAGGTACCGCTCGCTCTATGGGTATCAAAGTCAACCGCTGATTTCGTTCAAGCGCATAAATAAGGATTAGAGGAGCAAGAGATGTCAGGCAAGGGAAAGCGATACATCGACGCAATCAAGCGTCTCAATCGCGATGAGTTTTATGCACTGACCGAGGCCGTTGGACTCGTCAAGCAGAATGCGGTTGCGAAGTTCGACGAGACGATTGAGCTCGCGGTGCGCCTCGGTGTCGACCCACGTCGTGCAGAGCAGATCGTCCGTGGGTCGCTGTCTCTTCCCGCAGGCACCGGTCGCACCTCGCGCGTCGTGGTCTTTGCAGCCGGTGACCTCGCTGCTGCTGCTCGGGCAGCTGGAGCGGACGTCGTTGGAGCAGACGATCTGGTCACAAGGATCGAAAAAGAGGGTTTTCTCGATTTTGATGTGGCCATCTCGACTCCTGATCTGATGGTTCAGGTAGGGCGCCTTGGAAGGGTTCTCGGACCGCGTGGTCTGATGCCCAACCCGCGTACCGGCACCGTCACGATGGACGTCGCCAAGGCGGTCTCTGAGTACAAGAGCGGTCGAATCGAATACCGCACGGATCGGGTCGGCAACATTCACGTTCCTGTCGGCAAGGCTTCATTTACCGCCGAACAGCTTCTCGAGAATGCCCATGCGGTGATCGACGAACTCAACCGGGTCAAGCCGGCTGCCGCAAAGGGACGCTACATCCGGTCGATCACGCTCTCATCGACGATGGGACCGGGAGTGCACGTCGACCTCGCAAAGGTGCGTGCCGAAGAGGCTCTCGCCGCGAGCGCATAGGTCAGACCGAACGCGTGCCCGTCAGACGATGGGTGCGATCTGAGCTAGCCTAAGCAACCTATGTAGCAGACCTTGGTCTGTTACGCCGAAGACATCAGGTGCGCGTGAGCGCTCAAAGGGCCGAGGCCCGCCCGACGAGGCGAAGCGGTTATCTCCTGCTTCCTTTGTCTGGCTCCTTGCCCTTGACGGCCAGTGGCTGACTGAAGGGAGAGACGTGGAGACAATTGAGCGGGTACCAAGGCCAGAGAAGGTTGCGGTCGTTTCGGACGTTGCGGCGCGCCTCAACGATTCCGTTGCGACACTGCTGACCGAGTATCGCGGCATCCCGGTCGCCAACCTTGAACAGCTTCGCCGATCGCTGCGCGAGGCGGGTGGCGACTACAAGATCTACAAGAACACGCTTGTACGGCTTGCTGCAAAATCGGCAGGCATCGAGGATCTCGATCCGCTTCTGGTTGGACCAACCGGAATCGCCTTTGTCTCTGGAGATGTTTCCGCAGTCGCAAAGGTACTGCGCGACTTCGCCCGAGAGAACCCGAACCTCGTAGTCAAGGGCGGCCTTGTCGGCAAGGACCTGATCAATGCAGGAGACGCGGCAGCGCTCGCAGAGCTTCCGCCGCGCGAGGTGCTTCTCGCACAGATCGCGGGAATGCTCGCGGCCCCAATGCAACGTTTCGCGAGCCTTCTCCAGGCAGTGCCACAAAAGTTTGCCTATGCAATCTCGGCGCTTATCGAGTCTCGTCCGGCAGAGCCAGCACCGGTCAAAGAGACCGCGGTCGCTGCACCAGTCGTAGAGCAGTCAGCTGAAGTTGAGGCTGTTGCAGCTGAAGTGGCTGAAGTGGCTGAAGTGGCTGAAGTGGCTGAAGTGGCTGAAGTGGCTGAAGAGGTCGATGTCGTTGAGGTCGATGTCGTGGAAGCCGTCGCAGAAGAGTCCGGCGATCAGGAGCCTTCGAGTGAAAGCGCTGGCGAATAGTCCTCGCTCCTAAAAGTTGTACGTACCAGAACTGAAACCATCGTTCACATATATCGCAGTAATCAAGGAAAGGGAACACCATCATGGCGACCAAGGAAGAGATCCTCGACGGGATCGCAAGCATGACCGTTCTTGAGCTCTCAGAGCTTTTGAAGGAATTCGAAGAGAAGTTCGGCGTGAGCGCCGCTGCCCCTGCGGCAGTTGCTGCTGCCCCTGCTGCCGGCGGAGTCGCTGCAGCACCGGAGGCGGAGCAGGACGAGTTTGATGTCGTCCTGACCGCAGCGGGTGACAAGAAGATTCAGGTCATCAAAGAGGTCCGCACGTTGACCAACCTTGGACTCAAAGAGGCCAAGGATCTGGTTGACGGAGCCCCGAAGACCGTTCTTGAGAAGGCCTCCAAGGAGGATGCCGAGAAGGCAAAGGCGCTGCTTGAAGAGGCTGGCGCCACTGTCGAGCTCAAGTAGTCCTCGCGGTGCTCGCAGCCCGGAGACCTCCGGGCCCGCCGGCGCAAATATAGGGAGTTGGAGCCGCCGCGGCATCCCCGCGGCGGCGATAGTCTTGGCGCAGCGACGCCAAATGTCCCGCTCTGTCCAGAGTTCCTTTTTGCGCGCTAAGATTATGAGCTGCTGTGCGCTCATCTCTGGTGTCGATTGACATTTGCTTGAGATTGCCGCGCAAAGCCGCTGTTCGTCCACGTCGCCCACATTGCCTGCGCTAGGAGTAGACCTTTGTCGTCTCGTCCCCGTACTCCTGAGCGGTTCTCGTTTGCCAACCTCACCGAGGTCCTGCCGTTGCCGGATCTCGTCGCGGTGCAACGGGATTCGTTCGATTGGTTCTTGTCCCACGGTCTTGCAGAGACCTTCGCCGATATCAGTCCGATAGAGGACTTCACCGGTGCCCTGCGTCTTGAGCTTGAGTTTGATCCAGATGATATTGACTTGAGGCCACCTCCCAAGTTCACGATCGAAGAGTGCAAACAAAAGGACATGACCTACAGCGCGCCGATCTTTGTACGCGCGCGCTTCATGAACGCCAACACCGGCGAGATCAAAGAGCAGACCGTGTTCATGGGCGATTTCCCGATGATGACGCCAAAGGGGACCTTCATCATCAACGGAACCGAACGAGTCGTTGTCAGTCAGCTCGTCCGCTCGCCTGGAGTTATTTTCCAGCCTGGCCGCGACCAGAAGACCGTTGTCAACGGAACGATCCACCCCTATCGCGGTGAGTGGATTGAATTCGACGTCGAGAATAAGCCAAATCGAGATGTCACCGCTGGAACACGCGTCGCGCGCAAGCGTCGTCTTTCGCTGTTCGTTCTGTTGCGCGCACTCGGATATGACGAGGATGGTTTCCTTGAGAGGTTCGTCCGTCATTTTGACTTCCTCACCGGTCAGTGGGAGAAGGAAAAGGACCTCATCACGACGCGCGAAGACGCGCTTCTTGAGATCTACAAGCGCGCACGTCCGGGCGAGCCGTTGTCACTCGAGTCGGCACGAGCGTATTTTGAGAACGCATTTTTCAATCCTCGCCGATATGACCTGACTCGCGTCGGTCGTTACAAGCTGAACCGCAAGCTCGGTCCAGAGATCGAAAAGATGTCGAAGATTCTTGGCGTTGAACTCGAGCGTCCTGACGAGCACCAGGGCGTGCTCAGCCCAAGCGAGATCCTTGCAAGCGCAACCTATATGTTGCACCTCGCGAACGGCGAGCCCGGTTACCGTCTTGACGACCAGGATCACTTCGCCAACCGCAGAATTCGAAGCGTCGGAGAACTCATCCAGAACCAGCTTCGAATCGGTCTGTCGCGCATGGAGCGTGTCGTGCGCGAGCGCATGACGACTCAGGACATCGAGGCAATCACTCCGCAGACCCTGATCAACATCCGTCCCGTCGTGGCAGCGATCAAGGAGTTCTTCGGAACGAGTCAGCTCTCGCAGTTCATGGACCAGCACAACCCATTGTCGGGACTCGCGCACAAGCGTCGTCTCTCGGCCCTTGGACCCGGCGGTCTTTCGCGTGAGCGTGCCGGTTTCGAGGTACGTGATGTGCACACCTCCCACTACGGACGTATGTGCCCGATCGAGACTCCAGAAGGACCAAACATTGGTCTTATTGGCCACCTCGCCTCATATGCGCGCGTCAACTCGCATGGTTTCATCGAGACGCCGTATCGTAAAGTCGTCAAGGGACGGGTTACGAGCGAGATCGTCTACCTCGCAGCTGACGAGGAAGAGGAGTACGTCATCGCGCAGGCCTCT
>DATLTI010000099.1:0-1975 GCA_035533675.1 Acidimicrobiales bacterium
CCCTTGATCGGCAAACTCCCTTGCTGTGTAGGGCTTTGCAAGCATGAGAAACTCTTTGACTTTCATTGGAGACATATGAAGAGGTGCAAGTGCAAGTCCTCCGTCACCCGGTACCATCCCGAACGTAGTTGCCCATTTCGGCAGCTCTCCCATACTCATATGATGATCGGCAATAACCGCGTCTTCGACGGCTATCGATAAATCACTGTTAAAGAGTACCGAGGCTCCGGTCCCTACGGCATCACCATTTACTCGAGCGACTATTGGCTTTTCCATCTCTGCCATCGCCTGATGCGCAATAGTGACACCTGTAAAAGTCTTCCAGAGCGCGCCTGAATTTGAACGAAGTCGCTTCGAAGTCTTCGATTGCTGCGCATTGGCGAGCGGGGGAACCCAAAACTCTCCATCTTTCACTCCGGTGAGCACTACAACCCGTACGCCATTATCGGTTCGCAGATTATTGAGTAATTTGGCATACTCCCAGTGGATACTGCCGCCACGATCACGTAACTCCTCGCGACCTGCAGAGTTGAGAACTTTGATCGTCGCTACTTGATTCTCGATTACGACGTCAAAAAAAAGTGGATCGCTACTCACCATATCGTCTCCTTCTAATTTTTGTTCTAAGACAACTTAGAGTACGCCGGCTCCTCTCGCGCTCGCCTTTGGTTCGAACGGAACGGAACGGCACCAGATGTCCTCGCCGTGGGTACAGGCCGAACTCGTGCAATCGATCCAGTTGGCTCATGATCCATGTGTCCGCCACTGGACAAGAACTCTAAAACGAAGTGCTCTTTGCATTGAACCAAGATCTACCTCGACGATTCCCCGCCTCTATGTCATGGAGGTCACGAAGCATCGAAAATGTCGCACCTCCCCGGCTCAATGACGATCTCACGACTCATGTTCACACGCGCCTCAAATCTGACGTAGTCGTTCATCAGGGCCTCAACCACAGATCCTTGACCTCTTCATCTCCATACTGAATGTTTCTGACGCCGCCGTCTAACAGCGAGCACACCTGAATAAAACCAATCGCCACAATGAACGCGCGCCCTAGAGAAATCCGAACAGGACTGGAGAGGTCGGGTCACGAGCCTCCGAGACACGGCCTTTCAGCGCTGTCCTAGTGGCAATGGAACGGCCGGTTCGATCTGAATATGACGTGGAAGTGCCTCGCCCCACGGGTGGTGGAAAATCATGCACCTACGCGTCCTCGCGATCAACGTGTAGAACATCGCTGGCTACGTCGGTCGCTTCATCCTGTCCAATCACGAACTCAGAGGGATCGCTCCGGACCTTGTGGCGTTCGAGGAGGTCACGCAGACCCCCGGGCGAAACCAGCCCGACGAGCTCCTCCAGGAGACGGGACTTTACGTGCTCTGCGATAATTTCTTTTTATTCATATCCGATACTGCTCGATGAGTTCCTTGCGAAACCTCACTCCTGTGCCTGGAACATTGGGTGGTGCCACAGACCCATCTGAGCCGATTGTTAGGGGAGATTCGAAGATGGGATCGAGAATTGGCGCATATTCAAGCATCGACGCATTTTTTGCTGCGCAGAGGACATGCACGGAGACCTCCTGCATGAGATGCCCCGATACTGGCAAGTTATACGCTTCGGCGAGCTGTGCGACTCTCATCCATCCCGTCACGCCACCAATTCGACCTATGTCGGGCTGGACAAGACGAAGCGAACCCCGATGGAGAAACCGTACAAACTCGGCAACTGTATAAAGATTCTCTCCGCCGGCAATCGGGATTGTCGTATGACTTTGAATCTCGGCAAAACCCTCCGCATCAGAGGGTGTAATAGGTTCTTCGAGCAGATTAACTTCAAACTCTTCGAGCATGGGCAGTCGCAGCAATGCTTCAGGAAGATTCCAATTTGAATTGGCATCGACCATGATTCGTAAATCTCTCCCAAACGCGTCGCGCAAGATACCCAATCTGTGCCGGTCCCGCTCAGGCGA
>DATLTI010000100.1:0-1474 GCA_035533675.1 Acidimicrobiales bacterium
TGCCTTACGCTGCGGATCACTGACATCGCAGGGGTCAAGGTGACGACGATGTCGCCCAGCTCCGTCACGGTGTTGAGCCTCAGGGTTATCTGCTCGAGAGCCAGCTTGGCCTGAGTGACCATCCTGCTCATCTTCCTTATCTCCGAGAGCTCGTTCGCATAGACCGAGGCATGCTGCGAGTCATGCTTCTGGATGGACGACACGATCTTGTTGAAGATCGAGGCGTCTCTCTCCCTGAGCTTCGCGCATGTTCCGTCGAGCTTTGCGACTTGGACTTGGATCTGCCTCACTGCCAGGTCCAGCCTCGGCTTCAGAGGACCCGGGTTCTTGACAGAATCCCGCATCCTTGTTGTGAATCCACTGCTGTTTGGCTTCTCCCACTTGCTTGCGAACTGTGACATATTTACTCGCCTTAGAATGCGATTGACTCGTTGTTATGCCGGATGTCGCTGAACGACCTGTCACCGCGGTGACCACTGTCTCGGTGACAAGTCTCGTTTCGGGACCGATGCGGCGTCTGACCTCCGATGAGCACAAGTCCGCTCCCTGGGTCGACAGAGAGGGATGCATCATGCTGGACGATACGGTCCGCGTTGAGGCGGGGCAGAATCGTGTCCGGTGGACGGGGAACGGGTCGTAGCAGCCTGACGCGATCCCGGGAATAGGCGTCTCGAAAACAGCCCCTTTTAGTCTTCTTTTTTCCAAAAAACCTCAATCTTTCCTCCTTTGCGAAGGTTTAAGTACGAATGTCGACCCATTAGTCGCGACCAACGTGATAACAGGCTACTGCGTCTTCGAAAAAAAGAAGAACAGGGAGATTAAGAATCCGAAGCAGATCAAGATGAAGAACGGAAGAGCTGCCGTCAGAGGCGCCTGTGGTTCGTGCGGAAAGCCGATTTTCCGCATCGGCGCGATCAAACCGGCAAGCAAGAAGTAGATTCTTAATCTCCCGCCCCTTTATTTTACGCTCTTGTGGCATCCTTCAGGGCCGGACATCGCAAGCGTCGGGTCAACCCTGATTGCCTTATATCGGACGAACGAAAATATCTCTTGGCCCATGACCTACCCGCTGGATAAGCTGTGCATTCAGGTCCTCAAGTTCAACCGGCGGGTCAGGTACGCAGGAGTCCTCGATGAGACAGGCAGACTGATCGCCGGAGGGATGAGAAGAGGCATCGTCTCCATGGAGCCTGCCAGTGAGAATCTCAGGCTGATGGCAAACCTGACGATACAGATCGGGACTGACAAGACCTGGGACCAGTACTTCGGGGGGATGCAGTACACGATCGTGAAGCGGGAGAAGCTCAACGTGATGACATTCTATCTCGGCGGGAAGAACGTGATGATGATCTCTACGGAGTCGGACTTCGACCTTGACGACATGAACCTCCTCAGGGACACCGCGATGACGATATACAGCACCGGGGTCGTCCCTGAAAAAGTGAAGAAATAGCGTCAGCCCCGCTCGGGAAAC
>DATLTI010000101.1:0-8406 GCA_035533675.1 Acidimicrobiales bacterium
ATCCCGGCAGCCCGACCACCAGGTAGTGCATAGGTGAACGAAACACTGGCCCCCATCGTCTAGCGGCCTAGGACACCACCCTTTCAAGGTGGCGGCACGGGTTCGAATCCCGTTGGGGGTGCTAAGGAAATTCGACGAAAGCCCAGTGATTTCAAGGGTTTTGGATTGACCACGACTGGCCATCAGTGACCACGAGTGACCTCTGTTACACGCCAATAAGCGCCCACGAAGCGCCAATAAGCGCCCAAGATTTAGTCTGAATTGTTCGGCCTGAAGCCCGATCAAATGCCTCACGACAGGTACCGTATTCCGAATGAGTGACAACGAGCACGAAAACATTGCGCGCAAAGCCGTGAGCGCCCCGAAGAGCTGAATCCGTAATAACCGCCGCGTCAGCAGTTACAATCGCCGCCCACTGCTGCCGATGAGTGGGCGGAGGGAGTGGCGCAGGTGGCAGGACTTTTGTAAATCCAGACATCCCCTGAGCCTAAACTTCAGCTTTTAGCTCCCCAGAGTCCATCTCGGCCCCTTCGCCGGCGAGGCCTGACCCCCCGAATTCCAAGTCAGCGACCAGGCCACACCAAGACACCGGCGGCGATTGCAAGGAGATCAATGGCGTAGTCACGAAGAGTCTGGCGCCCTTGTGACAACATCAGCACACCAGCCACGACCGACGCGGCCGACGCGAGGCGGCCTTTACCCTGACTTCGACGCTGGTCCCGTTCGCACTCCATGCAAGGGATGATGTCGATAGTGAATTTCTGTGCACGCGTCGCGCGCGGGGTTCTGATGTTTCGCATACCCCTGTCGCGACCTGCGAGAGGTTTTAACTCGTCGGTTGAGCACTTTTTTGAAGTTTTTTTCGTCACCTTCGATACGGTGAGCAAGCTCGCCTCCGGTGCACTCGTCGCCACAACGGTCACGGGCGCCTGTTGGCGTCGAGGTCGCGCAGGACTAGCGCCATTTCCTTTATCTCACCCACACCCGAATTTCCCTTGGTCGGAGGCCAGGGAAGGGGGCATCAGGTGAACGTGCTCATCACTAGGTACTGCCCCGAGTTTCAAAAACTCGTCACCGTGCTTATTCAACAACATTGCAAAACTGAAGTCCTTCTCACTTCATCGGGACGTATTCCCTGATTAGAAGCCCCGCATCAATCCTGGCCTCGCAGGAGCCCGCACAAACCGCCGCCTTCACCAGGGATTAGGCACAGGATTATCCCCACGTTGTTGCTCTTGCGACACACAGCCATTCTCGGCAACGGTTAGTGACGTCGATGTAATTACACCGGCGTGGTTCGAAAATCGGCCACATTAATAAGATAAGGAGGCCTTCATGGGAATGACAGGTCACAAGAATGATGTATCGGGAATTTTCCAAAGCAGTTGTAGATGCCGATCTGAGATTGCGCTGAGTAAGGGCGAGACCTTTCCTCCGTGTAGTCACTGCAAGAAGGCCACGAATTGGGTTCTGGTCCGTCGAACAGTCCAGGGATAGCACTACTCAAGTTCGCTCTAGCCATAGCGCTGTGGCGCGGAGCGAGCAACTTGCCGAATTCGCTGATCGTCACTCGACCCGCATGCTGAGTGACAAGGAGCGCATGGTGCGACTCATGGGTCAAGTCCCTGGCCGTCGCCTTAGTTACCGTCCACTAACGGCCCTCTAGTTAATCCTGGGGATCGAAGAGATGACTCGAACTTGGAGACAAACCCAGCTTCTGCTGGGCTTTGACACTCAGAGCACGGAGGGTCGGAGGGGGCTCCGCCTACAAATTCACCACGTCGGAGCGGAAAAGCGCAACGGCGACGTTAGCCCAGCCTTGATGTTTGAACCGTAAACCCAAGTTATTATTGGGCTTCCCTTCCCTAAAGGCTCGGTCACTGAGCGCCTTACTCTTTCACTGCCACGGGCTTGCGCCACGCGGCAATTATGTGGGAGAATCAGGATATGCTCATCTCCGGAGGTAGTAATGGCTAGCCCTAAATATTCGTTCGTCTCCTATGACCTGAACACCTCGCTAGACGCCGCACGCAAGTTGTGGGAGAACCGGGGGACCGCTCCGGCCTCGTCCCTTGAGCTCTCGGTCCTCCAGGGTTTCGCGTCAGCGTCAAGTGGGTCGTACCTTACGCGACTTGCAAACGTGCGAGCCTTCGGTTTGCTCGAAGGTCCCAGTAGCGCGCTCAAAGTCACTCCGTTGGCGCTGCGGATTCTTCAACCCGAATACCCTGAGGACGAGACGAGAGCCCGGATTGAAGCTTTTGAGTCGATCCCTCTCTTCAAGGCGTTCTTATCGCGTTACCACGGACAAACATTGCCACCCGTAGCCGGGATGATCAACGCCCTTCAAGTTCAGTTTGGAATCGATCCTGAGAAGAGCAAGTTCGTGCTGACGCGTCTTCTCGATTCGGCCGAGCAAGCAGGGCTGTTCGCCGCCGCCGGGGCCCGCACAAAATTGGTGCGCCAAACGCTGTCGGTGGGACTTGCTAAGCCTGCCGACGAGTCACTGGATAACGACCCGGCGTCATCAAGGGCACGTGCTGAGCGCGAAGCAGCCGAAGCGACGGCACGCAATGCGAGTGCTGATCCCTTGTCGCCCCGAATGAACAAAATCGTTGATGGCTCGCTCGACCTGCTCCCCACGGGGTCCTGGACGGAGACTGGGCTAGCCCAGTGGCTCGGCTTCTTCGAGGACGCCCTGCGGGTCTATTACGGGCTACCTAAGGAGCCATCGTGACGATGATGGCTTAGAGATCGTCCAGCGACGTGCACGTCGCTGGACTATGTGGGGCGGAGGACCAGATAGTCAATCTGGAAACCGAGGAGAACCCACAGACAACCGGCCGGGGAATCCTCTCGGCCGGTTGTTTACGTCTAAACAAATTCTACCAGAACTAGAATTAGAGAAATGCCACGAGACGCCTTTGAAGGCTACGACGAGCCAGTCAATATAGACATGGACCCCGAGCAAGTATTGAAACTGCTTCTTCAGTCGAACCTCGCCGAGGACTCTGTAGAGCGGGGCAAGGACTAGCGGTCGCGCTCCCACCCGGGCAGTACATGGGAGACACTGAATTCAACCTCGGTCGGTAGGCGCGTTTCGACTCCGAACAGATCAATAAGCGTGAATCCGACGATTACGCCGCCATGGGGCTGGATCCAACCTCCCAGCGGTGAACGTTGTGTCCGCGTCCAGAACGCGCACTCGATTTCTAGTGTCGCGCCGGTGGGCACTACTGGCGGATACGTATATCCTTCCGGGATTTCGCCCCCGCGCGGTGCATACTGGCCGACGTGAGTCTCTACTAACTCGATGGGGTACTCATCGAGTTGAATGGCCGCTCTCGCCGTGGATAATGTTGCCGAGGCGCTGTCCGGCTGATTCGCAACATACGCTCGCACTCTCACTTCAATCTGGCCGTCATAGAACGGTTCGTCGCTGCACATAACGGCGAAAGTCCCCATGCTTCGCGGAGTGATCACGAGACTTTTGTGTTGAAGTACGTCTGGGGTCCGCTTTGAGACTTGAGGCGTTCCTTTGAGTTCTGCCACTTGCCTTCGCGCCTTTGGCGTCAATGCGATGAACAGCGATCTCTTCTGCGGGTCGTAATGCATGCGCTCCCGAGAAGCTGAGACGAAATGATTCACCAACGTGATGAGAAGTACAACCAAACCAAAGACGGTTATTCCGAGTGAGAGACGAAACCATCCGTCACTAAGTAAAGTTCGGCTTCCGTTGGTGTAATCGGCGTAGGCGCCAGCTACCCCGCCAGCGACAATCACAGAAGAACCGGCTGTGTACCCAATTCGCGTCTCTGCCACCAATCGAGCCTACGACCAGATACCGATTTGGGTTTGCCTTGCGACACACGTCACCCGTCGCCATTCATTGACTTTCCCCTAATCCAATGATTCCGAATCTCGATAAAAGGGGATCACGATGGCTGGCTCAATCAACTTCTCGAGGGCGTCCGATAGAACGCGGTCGCGATCTCTTGTTGCGTGCTGATACCTTAACGCTGCAGGCGTTGACGAATGTCCCGCTCGGTGCATCAGTTCGGCGGTAGTTGCACCGGTCGCGGCCGCCAATGTAAGTCCAGTGTGTCGCAAATCGTGAAGCCTTAGGTCGGGCCGTCCAATAGTCAATCGCGAACGCTCCCAAGAGCCCTGAAGAGCATCCCTGGTAAGAGGAGCGCCCAATCTTCCATGGAGAACGAGCGACTCCGGACCAACGTCGGTAAACCTCTCCAAATGCTCGATGATGGCCGCCATCAGTTGCTTTGGTACGGCGATCGTCCGACGCCCAGCGGCGGTCTTTGGCTGTTTGATGATGGAGGTACCGTCCATCGCGAAGGTGCGACTCTGTTCGATGCGGATGATGGCGTGCATCACGTCAACGTCCTTGCGCCGTAGACCGAGAATCTCCCCCCTTCGAAGCTGACACCACGCCGCCAGAGGAACAATGAGTCGAAGGTGCTCTGGCATTGCCTTTGTGAGCTTCTCAACTTCGGCGACGGTAGCGACTGGTCTCTCTGCGGCGTGTTCGCTACCCGCACCGTCAACCTTGCACGGCGAAGTCAAGATGAGGCCGTCGACGACCGCCGTGCGCATGATTGACGAAAGCAGGCGATAGGCCTTGGCGGCCGTGGCGGGATGATCCTGAGCAATGCCCGCGTGCCATCCACGAATCTTTGATGGTGCAAGACCGATCAGCGTCGCGTGACCGAGGCTTGGAAGTATGTGCTCGTCGAGAACGTACCGGTAAAGTTCCCTCGTTCTCTCCGCAATATCCGGACGGCGATTCAGCCACTCCTCGGCGTAGGCCCTGAGGGTTTCTTGACCCGCTCTCGGATCAATCCACGCACCGCGTCGTATATCGGCCTCAACCGTCGAAAGATAGGCGAGAGCATCGGCCTTACTGGGAAATGAGCCCAGCGAGTAGAGCTGACCCTCGTGTCGATACGTTGCTTGCCATCTGCCCGACGAGCGTCTTCGCACCGACCCAAAATGCCTACGACCTGTCGTCATTTGCCCTCAACTTTCAGTGCACATTCGCAACGGTCGTCGAAACGGCCGATTGATCGGCAATCTGGACCCGACGAAACATCGAAAAGCCTTCTTTTTTCAAGGCTTTGCAAGGTCTCTCTGATTGAGGTTGCCCGGACCGACCGTTGGGATCCATCAACCTGATGCGATCTGGCCACGAAGATGACAAGTCCGCGGCATTGGTTATCCCGTCATCGTTTGGCCCCAATGCGTTGGCCGGCTACCCAGGTATCGAGGTCCGCTTCTACGAATCTCACCCTGGTTCCTCCCAGCTTGATGAAGGGAATGCGACGCTCCTGGACGAGACGTCGAACGAATCTCTCCGAGCACCCCAAGCGGTTGGCCGCTTCTCGAATGTCTAGTAGCGGGCGAGTGACGTACTTGAGATTCGTCGCTTCATGAGGCTTCAAGAGTTGCGGGACGCTCGTCTTGTCATTCACGAGAATCATTCCATCTACGAATCGGCTCGAGCCCAGTCGCGGCCTGATCCGACACCGTCGGAAAGAACGGCATTATCAGGTCCTCGACACTCTGCTGTCGTACGCGAGCCACGACATTCACGTCGCTACCTCGTAGCGTTCGCCCTTTGGTTTGGCCTCGTGATGTCGCTCGGGTGGGCGACTCCGGCCAGTGCCGGTTACGTCGAGCAAAGCGCCGTCGACGCCATCGAGCAGACGTACCAGATTCCCGTGACCAACGCCGAAAGCGGAGCCACCATGGCGAGCGTGTTGATCGTCACCTCGGCCCGGCTTGATACCAAGAATCCGCTCGTCGAGAGCGTGCACGCACCCAATGGAGAGATTTACTTGACGTTGCAAATGAGTTCGGGCCCGATCCAGCGTAACTACGGCAGTCAACTCTGGGGAGACTTCATCTCCGGCATGACGCCACTGCCCGCTACGGCCCTGCGCTACGTAGCGACTTCGGGCCGTAGTTACCTGGCCACGAGAGTGGATCCGATCAACCAGACGTACAACTCCAATAGCGCCGCTGACGACGGCCTGGTGGACGCGACTTACTACTTCACCGTGCCGATTACGAATCGTCGTGGCACGCTCATGATCTCGCCAACTCACACGACTGGCGTGCAGTACGAGGGCTTCGTCGGTGGATCGCCAGTGCCCTTGAACGTGGGTGGACCAACCAGAATCGCCCTGTCGTTCCCAAAGAAGTTGACGGTAGCGGTACCGACACCGACGCCGACGCCGACACCCGAGAACGCGGCCATTCCTCGCGGTACCACGTTCGCCAACTTGTTGAATATCCTCGCCACGGCATTGGCCGGGCTGCTGGTCGGGTTCGTTCTTCTGGCGAGACGACGTTGGAAACGTAGGGGCCGTCCGGTGCCCGTCTACGTGGTGGATAGCAGGCCAGCACCGAGTGCTCCGATTTATGACTTCGAGCAGCGGCCAGTATCGCGACCACCCTCCGTGGCACCACCTGCAAAGAAGATTCTCAATGAGGAGACATCCCTGCGAGTCGACGTCCTCGGACCACTTTCGATCTCGCCGGTGAATGCTCCCGCGAGTGATCCGGTGCGGGCCATCGTCGCCTATCTCGCGATGAACCCTGAACGTCTCTTGACGCTCGATGAGATCCAAACCGCCATCTGGCCACTCACCGACGATGGCACCGACATCAAGAAGCCGGCCATGCGCAACTACATGGTCGACGCTCGAAGGACCGTCGGTGAGCGGCACCTGCCGACGGCGTCGGGGCGAGCTGGCTACCAACTCAGCGACTTCACTACCGATTGGGCGGAGTTCCAGGATCTCCTCGACCAGGCGAAGAAGACTTCGAAGGATGCCGCCGTAATCCTGCGTCGCCGAGCACTCGACCTCGCGAAGGGCCCTCCCTTCACGGCCGACACCACGCGCTATTTCACGTGGACCTTTACCCCTTCGGTGGTCTACAAAATGGTCGACGCCGTCACGACGCTCGCCCACAATCTCGGTACCGAGTTGGTTTTGGCGAGTGATCTCGCGGGCGCTGAGGAAGTTCTGCGCCAAGGACTGCTCACCGACCCGGCATCCTTGAGATTGTGGGAGGACCTTACCGACGTGCTCTTGGAGTCGACCGACCAGAGCCTGCTGGCCCTGCACTGGAAGGCCGCCAGTTTGGTGCTGCGCGCTCAAGACGTCGTAGCACTGCGCAGTCGCGCACAGGGGTAGCGATCTCATGGTCGAAGGTCCGTAGCGCGAAAGTGGTGGCGCAGGCACTCTTCGGCCCGAGTTCGGCGCATCCGCAGAGCATCGTAGGTGCTGCCGGACTCATTAGCGAGAACTTGGAGGGACCTATTTTCACCACGGGTCCTTTGAATGAGTTCCCCGTCGTCTTTCGAGATGAAGTGGTTCGTGACGGCCCGGGCCAGTAATGGCGGGGAGATGTCGACGGGCTCGATCTCTGGTTCACCTGTGTCGTAGTCATCTGGGACGAACGTCGTTGGCACGTTGTGGCGAGACATCCGACGTTGTTCGTTTCGAGTCTTGGTGAGCGCGTGTGCGAGGACGAAGTCGACCCGTTCTCCCTCAACGAGTTCGTGGGTCCAGCGGAGCGCAACCGTCGCTTGCGTGAGGACCTCTGAGATCGTGTCCTTACTCGGACGACCCCAGGACAGGCGAAGGGCGATCAGCTCAAGTTCTGGTGACAGCGCCACTAGGGCGATCAGCAAAAAATCGTTGTCGAGAGCCGTCCACTCGAGGAGTTCCTCGAGTACCTGGCGAGTACCTGGCGCGGGATCCTGGAGGGTCTGAGCGAACTGTAGGGCCTCCTCAGTGCCGAGCAGATTGACGCAGTAGTCGTCGAGCCGTTCGAGAAGGTCGCGGCCAGGCGAGCCCGCTGAGCGGACCTTAAGGTCGCGGGCGAGTAGGGACATCGGTGTGCTGGTTGGTTTCATGTCCCCAGAGGACCAATATGAGTTCACAGAAAAGCACAGAGACTTTGTCATATGAACTCATAAACCGGGCAATTACTGACCTCTAGAGCCACGAATTTATGATCGAGGGCCTCGATTATGAATTCATAACGCCTCATAGTGATTCCTCGTGTAGCTCCCGCTTCGCCTTTCGACGAGCCTGCGCCGCCTCTTGACGAAGATCGCGGCGCATGGTGAAGAACACTTCAGCGAGTTCGGCGCTGCGTGGATTCTCGTACCCACGGCCCTCGTAGTGAAAGGAGCCTTCTACCGGGTCACTCTCTTTGCGTGCGGCCATGAACGTGGCCCGTTTCCCACGCAGGGCGGCGAAGGTGGTTGAGTAGTCGCGAGACTTCGTAATCGGTAGACCCGTAAAGCCGAACGTGTGAGCGTGTTCCCGTAGGTGAAATGGCTCGAATTCGGGTCGACGGGCTAGATTCCACGAAGTC
>DATLTI010000102.1:0-17660 GCA_035533675.1 Acidimicrobiales bacterium
CCTGGAGAGGCCGCGTCGATGAAGTCGAAAGACCAGTTGACGCTGTTCGTTGGTCAGGTGGGCGGCCAATTGAATCTCCTTGGTGGGTGGTAATGAACAGAGTCACTCACCAAGTGTTGCGCTCACCCCTTGAAACCGCCCCTCTAATTTGAACGATGAAACTTCGCTAATACCTGAATACAAGTGCGAACGGGAGCAGTCGCCTCGGTACCTCGGGCATTCGACGCTGGTGTAGCGTTGTTAGTTCTGGGGCTATAGCTCAGTCGGTTAGAGCGCAGCACTGATAATGCTGAGGTCACAAGTTCGATTCTTGTTAGCCCCACTACCCACAGCTCCACTACCCAATTCCAGCTGACGGGATCAGAATAAGATCAATCAGCTAATTAATTTGCGAAGCGTTGCTCGATTGAAAGATGCCGATGCCAACTAAACGATCAAGCCCAGATTTTGATTTGTATAGGCAGTTAGCAGAACTTGGGGCGGAGCTTGGGCCAAGAGTCCGTGATGCGACAGAGACGCTCTTTATGACACGTCATGGCGAGCCCCTGGACTTCGAGATTGTGCGGGACATCTTTTACGGCCCAGATCCCCGACATCGTCTTGATGTGCATCAGCCGGATTCTGACGCAAGAGACCTGCGACCGGTTCTCTGTTTTGTACACGGTGGGGGGTTCATCAGCGGGGATAAGCACAAGGTCGGGCTCCCCTATTACGACAACGTTGGGCAGTGGGCAGCAGCGAATGGCCTTCTTGGCGTGAATATCACCTATCGGTTCGCTCCCGAATTCACGTATCCCTCTGGAGCACAGGATGTCGCGCTCGCGCTTGAGTGGATTGATCAACATGTGCTCGAATTCGGTGGAGATCGGTCGCGCGTCGTGGTCATGGGGCACTCTTCGGGATCGGCTCATGTCGCGTCGTGTGTTTCCTCAATGTCGTCGGATGTGACTTTTCACAACGTTCCCCGCGGTGCGATTCTTTCTTCGGGTGTTTACGATCCGTCGCTTGGAGAAGATACCTATGCGGTGTATTACGGCGATGACCGAGGGTCTCTTCGAGAGCGGTCTTCCATTCCAGGGTTGTGTAAAACGGAAATCCCGTTGTTGATGACAAGTACCGAATTTGATCCCCCCAACATCCAGTCACAAACTTTTGAGCTCGTTTCTGCGATGATGCATGAGCATCGCAAACTGCCCGAATACGTGCTTGCTGATGGCCATAATCACTATTCAGTGATGTATCAATTCGGGACCTCCATGACGTGGTTCAGTGATCGGATACTGCGATTTATCGTGTCAGTAACGGAGAACGACCGCTGATCTTTAGCGTCATATGGAGATTTGCGAGTAGCTTTCACAGCTAATGGTCAAGCTTGAGGGGGGAATGACATTTTAATTTCACCAGTTGTTGGGAATGGCGATGCGAGGCACTGATACTGCAATCTCCATAGAGCAGATGACCGTTGCTGGAGAATCCCTGAAGGTCCTTCGCGGGGGGAATGGTCCCAAGGTGCTCGTGCTTCACGATGAATGGGGCATCGGCGGGGATGAAATCCTATGGCAGCTGCTCAGCAAAGAGTTCGAGATCATCGCGCCTATCGCGCCTGGATTCGAAGACACCGCTGCGTCGTCTAGAACCAGTACGGTTCGAGATCTTGCTCTTTTGTACAACGCGCTTCTTGTTCAGTTGTCCGAGGGCCCGATGACGGTGATAGGGGTCTCATTCGGTGCCTGGGTAGCAATCGAGATGGCGGTGATGAACAAGACCAAGATAACCAAACTTGTTCTGCTTGGCCCACTTGGTCTTCGGTTCGGATCTCCCGAGCAGCGCAACATCGCCGACCTCTTTGCGCTTAGTGAGCCACAACTCGTGGAGTCGCTGTATGCGAACCCTGACATCGCGCGGATGGTGACGAGTGAGAGTCCCCGCGAAGATGTTATTACCTGGGCCCGGAACCGGGAGGCATCTGCGGTTTATGGATGGGAGCCCTATTTCCATACTCCGGGATTGCAGTGTTGGACCGAGCAGTTAACGATTCCGGTGGCGATCATCCATGGCGGCGAAGATCGATTTGTCATGGACGGCTATTTCGAGCGGTACGCGGAGAGTTTTCCCATTGGCTCTCGCATCGAGATCGCTGGTTCGGGACATTTTCCACATCTTGATGCGCCACAACAGACGTTTGAAGCGCTCAAGCCGCTTCTTCCTTAATGCGTTCTTCGGAGGATTGAAATGCAACCCTGGTACTTTAGCGAATGCGGCTACGAGGACCTTCCCGACCAGTCAGAATATGAATCAGTTCGGGTAACGATTCCGAATAGCTACTGCGATCCTCATGTTGCCGCAGATCTTTACGATCGCTATATCGAAGAATGGATCGCTGCCGAGGCGGCGGGGTTTGGACTCATGGCGAACGAGCATCACCAGACCGGTGTGAACTTGAATCCCTCGGTCTCGATCGTTGCCGCGTTGCTTGCCCGAGCGACAACGACGGCTCGGATTCTCGTGCTTGGACACCAACTCGCTTATCGGCGTGATCCGGTACGCGTCGCTGAAGAGATGGCGGTCGTTGATGTCTTGTCGCGCGGACGACTTGAGGTTGGATTTGTTCGAGGGGTTCCTTCGGACGTCGCACCAGCAAATGCGCAGCCACAAGGGACACTTAAACGACTATGGGAGGCTCACGACCTGATTCTGCGGGCGTGGACATCGCACGACGGACCGTTCAACTGGGAGAGTGAACACTATCACTACCGCCAGGTCAACATCTGGCCGCGTCCTTTCCAGAGTCCACATCCGCCGATCTGGATGACGACGAGTTCGACGTATAACGCTCCGGAGATCGCGCGCTATCGGTATGTCTGCGCCACATTCCTCTCAGGGTATTCACTTGCCGGAAAGGTTTTTCATGCCTATCGCGAGGCGGCACAAGAGGCAGGTTGGGATCCCTCGCCAGACCGACTCGCGTACGCAGGCATGGGATTTGTTGCAGAGACCGACGAGGAGGCACGCGCGGGCGCAGAGCGGATGATGTGGTTTTCTCGTAACACCAGAACCGCGCCGCAGTTCTCGAGAGTGCCCGGGTATATGACGACTGAAGAGTACGCAACAATGGTTCAGGGCGGTTCGCGGCGCGAGGGCCAAGGACAGCGCGACGGAGGAATCCAAGGGCTGATCGACAATGGAATTCTCTTTTGTGGAACTCCAGACACGGTTGTTCAACAGGTAGAGCAGCATTATGAGCGGACTGGTGGATACGGTCACCTGATCATTCTTGGCCAGTACGGGAACAGCCAACATGCCGAGACGATGCGCAGTATCGAACTGTTTGGCAAAGAGGTACTTCCGAAGCTCGGAGGACTCGGTCTGCAGTTTGCAGATTGACGCGGTTGACAAGAGCGTTTAGCACATAACGAGCGCGCGCAACCTTTTGCTGTGAGCGTGTTCGTTTCGATGCCAGGAGTTCAAGAGATCGAGACGGTAGAGTACGGCGTCACCGACAACAAAGAGGTTGTCCTCATGGGTTATCCCAGTGCGGATGTTTTCTTCGCCCAAAAGCTACCCCTCCACGGAGTGAGATGAATTCTTCGCCGCGCTTGGTTCTGAAATCATCGTGGGCTCGGTCGGCTCTCGGCATGCTCGCGGGATCTGCGCTTTTCGCCGGTCTGGTTGCGCTGCTCTATGCAATCTCGTTCCATATTGCGGCCGGAACCTCTGACAAGGCGACAACACTGCTCGTCGGTCAAGATGTTGGTAGTGGGAATCTGCTTCTCCATGGCTGGATTTTGCCCCCCGGGAACTACTGGACAAGCGACGTCACGCTCTATGCCATCGGGACTCGCGTGTTCGGGCTCTACCAAGGAATGCTCTATCTTGAGCCAGCCATCATCGCCGCTCTCGCCATTGTCGTGGGAGTGCTGATGGTCAAAGAAAATCGGACACTGCTGTCCAGCCTTGCGGGGATCTTGACGCTCGTGGTTTTGCTGGTATTTGCAACGCCACCAATGGCGCTCTGGCTCGTCGGGAACGGGTTTCATATTGTTACTGCGCTCTACGCGCTTGTCGCATTTCTTCTGCTGAAAGAGAGCACCTTTGGTTGGAGGTGGGTGCTTGCTGTTGCGGTCCTTGCCTTTGGGATGCTTGGTGATCTCGAGATTGTCGCATTTGCGATCCTTCCCCTTTTTCTCGCTGGCATAAGCGCCATGTTGCGGCGGCGAAGCTGGCGATCAGGGTTCTCTCAGGTCGGCGCTGCGATCGCGAGTGCGGTGATCGGCGAGTTTTTCCTCCGATCTACCTTGGCATTCGGTGCATTTCGACGCGGACCATCTTTGCCAGTCGCACATCTGCACCAGATGGCAACGAACCTTGGACACGTGTTCACCTACAGTGCCGAACTTCTTGGAGTCACCAACGGTCGTTTTGGAACAGCCGGTATTCCGATTGGTCTTCTCGGCGTACATGTGGTCGGAGGGTTGTTAACGATCTTCGGTCTTATCGCCGCGCTTGGCAGCGTAGTTGTTGGTGTCATCCGCGGTACATCAGGTGGTGACAGTCGCGAGTCTGATCAAGAGACTTGGAGGATTGACGACCTGCTCTTGTTTGGCGCATTCGGTTCCGCGGCGTTATTTGTGGTCCTTGCCGGAGCAAATGGACTGGGGATCCATTTCCTGTCGATTCCCGTTTTGTTCGCAAGCATCTTGGCGGGGCGCGTGGTATCCAGAGCATGGCCACGATTGCCCAAGGGTCGTATCAGGCAAAGCGTTGCGATGTTTGGCGTCGCTTTGTCGCTCGTTCTGGCAACCGGAATCGCAATTGAGATTTCACTTCCTGCGCCAGTCCAGCCCGCCTCTGCACTAGTTGCATTCCTAGAACAGCACGATCTTCGAAATGGAATCGGCGGTTACTGGACCGCCGCCATCACCACCGTTGAGAGCCGCGGCCAAATCACCGTACGCCCGGTAGAGGTCGCACCGAACGGCAAGCTTCGCCGCATGATGACCCAATCAAGTGAGAGGTGGTATCGAGACCAACATTTTCAGTTTGTTGTTGGCGACACGAGCCATGCTGGGAATGTCACCAATGCGGCCGCGAGAAAGACATGGGGAGTGCCAACTCATATCTTCGATGTCGGACAGTATCGCGTGTATGTCTGGGGAAAGGATCTGCGTGTTTTGGCATTTCCACCCGGGGCGAAGCTCGGGTGAGGAGACGGTGTTCGAGCTAGCTCATCTGGGGAAAAGAGTCACCCCGCATTGAACTCCTCGATCCGAGCGGTATTTTTCGTCGGTATTTCGAGAAATGGATAACGACGAATGCCACTCATGTGCAACCGACATTGAGCGGTTGTGCGCAATACGCCAAAGCCGTACCGGACGCTTTTTCGAAATCCAATCGATGAGGCATCCGCCTCATAACGGGTAGGACACGAAAGCTCACCGATGCGAGCTCCAAAGACGACCGATTGCGCAATGATCTGATTGTCAAACACGAAGTCATCGGAGTTCTTCTCGTACGGTAGTGACTCGAGAAGTTTCTTGCTGAATGCGCGAAGCCCAGTGTGATACTCGGAGAGCTTCTGGCCAAGCATGATGTTTTCGATCAGTGTCAATGTTCTGTTGGCGATGAACTTGTAACGCGGCATGCCACGGGCAATTGAATCCTGTGCCAGAATGCGAGACCCGAGCACCAGGTCATATTCGTTGTAGGCAATCATCGCTGCGAGTGCGGGAACGAGACGCGGAGAGTACTGGTAGTCCGGGTGCAACATGACGACCACATCGGCACCCGAGTCGAGTGCTGCCTTGTAGCAGCTCTTCTGGTTCCCTCCATAGCCCTTGTTCCGATCGTGACAGATCGGAGAGAGCCCGAGACTCATCGCCTGTTCCGTTGTGCTGTCGGTACTCGCGTCGTCAACCAGAACGACATCATCGACAACATCACGATCCAGAGCCATGACGGTACGGCTGAGCGTCCGCGCAGCGTTATACGCGGGAAGCACTACGACGATTCGCTTCCCATTGAGCACCGCGTGAGTGTATCGACCCTCTGACCGGTTTTCCATAAAAAGTTCGCGTGAGCTGGATCAAATATGCCCAAACAGTCTTCGATTTTCAAGTCCGACCCTTTTCGAAGGTCATTTGGCGCAAAACTACGACAGAATCGGGAAGGTGCTTGGTGCAACACCTTCGATCAGTGTCATTACGTTAGGATCAGCCGATGCTACAAGGCTGCCCTTCATGTCGCCTTGAGTACAACGCCTGGACTCTCTTTGGCGCGATTGATCCAGTAACTCGAGATCCGTTTGATGTTGTGCAATGCTCGAACTGCGGTCTGTCTCGGACCAGTCCTCGACCAATGGCTGAGGAACTCGATCGTTACTATCCTTCGAGTTATCACAACAAAGCCAAGCGCTACCTGTTTGGTCTTGACAGAAGCCTTTCGCTGATCCATCGCGCCCGGATTCTCCGGATTGAACGCCTTGTTGGTCAACCGGGGAGCGTGCTTGATATTGGCTGTGGGCCGGGTTGGTTCCTCAACAGCATGCGCAAGCGCGGGTGGACAACGCGAGGGACCGAGCGTTCTGTCTCAGCCGCTCGCCAAGCTCGTGAGGCTCTGAACCTTGATGTTCGAGCAGAGGAACTCGACGATCTTCTTTTGGAGGGCTCTCGCTTTGACGCTGTTGTGCTCTGGCACGTAGCTGAGCATCTTCAAGATCCAGGAGCTGCGATTCGCGATATTGCCCGCCTGCTGCGTCCAGGAGGGATAGCGATGATCGGGGTCCCAAATTTCGGATCCCTTGAGGCAAAGATCGCGAAGGCCGGTTGGTTCCATCTCGACGTGCCGCGTCATCTTTACCACTTCACGTCGTCGACGCTGAAGGCTCTTATCGAAGATGCCGGACTCAAGGTCGAACAGGTGACGCGGAGCGCCCCCGAATATGACATCTTCAGTTTTGTGCAAACGACAGAAAATCGCATGGGCCTTCCTTTCAACCTTCTCTATGACGTACTGCGGCGCCGCGAGGCACGTCTGAACCATCCGGCGGTAGCGCCATTGCTTTCCCTGGTTGCGTTAGGTGCGGCAGTCCCTTTGACGCTTGTTGGCATGCTCTGGACTCCTTTGGCAGCGATAATCCGGTGCAGTGCAACGATGACGTTCTACGCCGAGCGACCGCGAGTTGCTGTGCACACTATGGCCGACACGGACCACAGCTGATCGCTCTATCGTCAGGCTGATGCTGGCGCGTTCGCGAGAATTTATAGATGATTGTGTTATTGCATAAAGATTTACGGCCCAGGGAGGGTTCCCCTTCGAGAAGCGCGCCGCAACGTGCGCAGTCTGTCAGAAGAGGGCCGAACCGGTCGGCCGCTCACTAGAGTTCGAGCGTTACGAGCAGGGAGGAAGCGAAGGATTGCTTCGTCGAACGCGCGCACTTCGCCGTAATCATCACGTTGCTCCCCATGCCAACTTTGAGGTCGGAACGAAGGTTCTTTTCAGCTGACATAGGTGACGAGCAGCGCGCTCTGGGTCGCAAGATCAATGATCTGATTCAACTTCTCAAGTGCGGTACTGGTGATGACACATGTCACTCCCACAGCGGTTGCAACCTTGAGCACCGCTGGGGTTATTCGGTTTGGAGAGAATTCAAATAGCCGGAGTGGAGTTGATGACTTTGAACGATGGTGGACATGGTCGGAGAGGACGGATCAAAAACGGTTCCCGTCGTCGAACCGCTCTCGATGGTGTAGATATATGTTGGGTGAGCGGTCGGACCACGCGATCCGCCCATATTGATCTGGAAGTCACCCGGATTGGGAGGAGATGCGATGGTGACCCGCGACCAGCGTTCCGCCCAAGGAACAGTGCACTCGCGAACACGCCAATGACTATCTCTGAGGTATCTCTTTTCATTGAGTACCCCTCGTTGCAAAGGGAACTACAGAATCGGATGCAGAGGCCTCAATATCGTGAATCAATTTCACTTCGCTCGGGAGCTCTCGGATAGTTACTGTTTGCCTTTCGGTGAACGCTGTGATCGAAACGCCCCGGAACTTGAATACGCAGAGATTATGGCGACGACTTGTAGAGGTACATCACGCGTCGTACCTCCGCCGGAATGTATATGGTCGGCGATAGGTATCTGCGTGAAGCTAAGAGTGAAGTCGCAGTTCAGAGAGTGGTGTTTGCAAAGTTGGTTCGTGGCGCGATCAATATCTCGCGTTTGCAATCCTTGTGCCCTCGACAAGAGCCGCGAGTTTTGACCATACGACGCTCTTAGCAACTCGGTCGCGTCCAATGAATGAACCAAAGCCGCAGTCAGTGCCAGCCATGACTCTTTCGGATCCGACAACGCTGGCGTAAGCCCCCAGTCGTTGAGCGACAAGCTCCGGGTGTTCAACAAAGTTCGTCGTGGTGTCGATGACGCCTGGCACGAGGTATTTGTCATCGGGAAGCTTGAAGTCTTCGAAGATCTTCCATTCATGCCCATGTCGTGGGTTTGAAGCTTCGAGCACAATTCCTGCCGGAGCGGCTTTGGTAATGAGATCCACGATGTCGCCGAGTGGCACATCGGTGGTGTGAGGAGATTCGTAGTTGCCCCAACACAGATGGAAGCGCATCTTTTCCGAAGGCAATCCCGCAACGCCACTGTTGAGTGCTTCGACGCCAGTCGCGATCTCCCGACGAAACTCCTCGATGCTCAGATCCTGGAAGACGCTGTTGTGGCTCATCGCAAAATCTGGGCAATCGAGCTGGAGGGTGATGCCAGCGTTGACAATTGCCTGATACTCGGGTCGCATTGCATCGGCGATCGCGTGAAGATACTCGGCTCGGTTGGGGTAGTACTGGTTTTCAAAGAACATGCCTATGAGTCCTGGACTCGCAGCACTCATGAAAAGATGATCGCGCGGTACTCCAGCAGCGTCCGCAGCAGCTGTGAGATTCGCGATGTCAATGTGCACGGCCTCGGGATTGATGAGACGAATCGGCGAACTGCAAGGAGGCAACTTCGCGCTCGAGCGACCGCGCAGCTTGACGGAGAGCTCAATGAAATCTTCGTGCCCTCTAAGGTCGTTGCTCGGCGGTCGTGCGGTTGCAACCCCTTCGAATCCCGCGAGTCGATCGCTCACATAGGTGGAATATCCGGTCTTGCCCTGTTCGCCATCGTTGATGATGTCGACCCCAAGTTTGTACTGGGTGGAGACAATCTCCGCCACTGCATCTGTGGTTGTCCTTGCGAGTTCAGCGGGAATGTGACCACCTTCAAGCTCGATGAGGAGCAGAGTCTGTTCCTCTGAGCGCGGGAGGCTCCCCGTGTGTGTTGTCTGAATGTTCGCCATATCTCCCCCTGAAAGCAATTGACAGTTTTCGAGCATGAAGGTGTGCAGCAATGCTAGGAGAAGGACCGAGGGGAAGCGACCGCGCCAGAAAAAGAGTCCTCAGTCTTGCGCCGGCTGCCGACCTTGGCCTTCTTGGTTCTTCGTGTATTTTGATCTTGGCGCGGCGAGCATTGACAACATCTTTCGTTCGCCTGGGTGCAAAGTCTTCCAATATCGTATGTCAGCATCACGGTTCCCGTTGGTATCTTATTTTTACGGTCACCGGCAGGTCTTATGTGATGGATATCTATCGGCGGACCTTCGAGACCTCGTCGTTCCTCGATTGCGCGGTGTATCTTTCGTTCTTTCCACATCTGCTTTCAGGACAGATTGTGCGAGGCTCAGAACTGCTTCTTCAGATCAAGCGTTTGGAAGAACGTGATCCGAGTTCCATCGATCTTCCATCGGCGGTATCTCTGATATTCGGTGGACTGTCCAAGAGCGGTTGCTAGTCCTTTAACTGGTTGGACAGGCCCTTGGGTCATACGGAGCGATCGATGTTGCTGCAGTCGTCGGGCTCGCAAGTGCGGGATTCGTTGTCGTTGTCGACGAAGAATTGCCGAGCGCCGAGAGGAGCATCGAGTCGATAATGGATGCTTCGAACGGCGTCGATGCTGTAATTGGTGCCGCCGAGGTCTTGATCGAGCTCGCACCTGTTACCGCTACATCGGTTCCGGTGACGACGGTGACGTCGGCACCGCCAACTGTTGGAGTCTGAGCGAGTACGGCAACGCCCGAGAGCGAGCGCAGAACGCGCTCTGCCTCTCCAAGGTGGCTTGGGTTTGCATAGTCGACGGTGGTTTCAACGATCGAGCCGACGGGATTGCGTGATGTCGCTTCGGTGACCTTGAATCCAAGTCCACGCAGTCCGGCGGCCATGACCGATCCAGCTTTTGGGTTGCTCGTGCCATTGACGACCGAGACCGTGACAGAGAGTGGATGCACACTCGCACCACCAAGAGATCCACCGGTGAATTGATCGATTGTCGACTGGTCCTGTGGTTGGGTCGGGAAGACGATGTACCCGTAGTTGTAACCCTTGTAGTAATAGGTCTGGGTGTCTTCGACGATGGGGAGCGTAAGATCTGTGACTGACGCGATCTTCGAGTGGTATCCAAGTAAAAGATTGATGATCTCGCGATTTCCAAAGGTCGTGTCAAGAGTCAGGTCTGGCGCGATCGTTGACAAGAGCGAGCTATCGGTGACGGGATTGCCGAGTCCGCGCCTTGCGACCTCTTGTCCAAGGACCTTCAAAAAGACGTGTATCCGCTCGATTCTTCCAATGTCACCTGAACCGTCATAGCCAAGCCATTGGTGAGTCTTTTTGTTGTAGTCGTACTGGAGGTGTCGGGCGCGTACCAGTGCAAGAGCCTCAAGACCACTGATGTGCAGACAGCCACTGTGGCTGATCAAAAGACCTGACTGAACATCTCGGAGCGAAGTTGGGAAATACATCGTGATGCCACCGAGTGTCGTGACGATGTTGGCAAATGACTCGAAGTTTAAAAGTACAAAGTGATTGATAGAAATGCCGAAATCTTGCTGGATTGCAGTGACGAGTTGGCTGGGTCCATTCGCGAGAGCGGCGTCGATCTTGTTGTACAGACCTCCGTATCGCGCGTCTGGAAGGAACGTATCGCGCGGTATCGAGAGCAGGACTGGGGTGCGATTTGGTACTAGACGGAGAATCATGATGACGTCGCTGTTCACGCCATTGACATTGTCTTGGCACTGCTTGACAAAGTTCTCGAAGTTCTTCGCTGGAGTAATGGCACAGCGCGATGTTGATCCGAGCAAAAGGATGTTCACCGTTCCAGCCTTTGCTGCAGGTGTGAGCTTGACGTTGACGCGCGCGATTGAATTCAACTGGTAGAAGAGATAACCAGCAGAGCTGCCGATCACAAGGAACAGAACGACCGCAATCACCTCTACGGTGCGCGTAATTCGCCGGTGCAGTTTTGACTGGCGTGACCGCTTTTCTCTCCAGCGTTCGCGCCACGAGCCTTTGGGCGCCAACGTCTGAGAAGGAGATTCCACGGGTCCTGAGTGAGCAGTTGGCCCATCATCAGCCACGGTGCCAGAAGCGGGCGATGCGTCGCCGTTGTCAGTCGGTTCGTCTGCGAGACTGTGTTCGAAATGGTCGCTGTCTTCGGGAGCCTCAGGCATCGGAAGGCTCAGTATACGAGTTGTCTGTCAAAAATGAGCTGCGCGATGTTGCGAGCGGCCTTCAGATCTCGAGAGTCTGCTCAGGCGCTCTATGAATCGACTTGGGGGCTGTTGTCGCTGTTTTGACCTCGCGGAGTTGTCCGACGTGAATATTCGATCTCCTGTTGGACAGTTCACGGAATCGAATTCCTTGTGAGATGTCCCACCTGCCTCGTCCAACCCAGGCGTCTGGCTTGATCTCCTGACTCTCCCGACCGGCTCGCATGGAGACTGCGCCGGGGTTTTCAGTGCGTGAGGTCTCTCTGTCTGTGCGTCGAGAGAGACTCATTAACTTCGAAGGTAAGTCTCGAAGAACAGAGTACAAGTCCTGGGTTGTCGGTCGGTCTTGCGATGCAAGATAGGGAGGATGATCTCGTGAGCAGTGCTGGAGGATCAACTGGGAGAGGCACCGAGGTGGGAGACAGCCGAGAGGCGACCGTAGGAGGTATCCGCGTTCGACGTGCCATGCCACGCCGCGAAAGAAGAACCGTTGGCGCGTGGTGTTTTGCAGATCACATGGGTCCCGTTGCGGTGACAAGAGAGCACGGTCTCAATGTCGGGCCGCATCCGCATATGGGTCTCCAGACCGTCACCTGGCTCATCGAGGGCGAGGCACTTCATCGCGACAGTCTGGGCTCACAACAGCTGATCGCCCCTGGTCAGTTGAATCTCATGACGGCCGGAGAAGGCGTTTCGCACGCGGAAGAGTCAACGCGCAGCTATGAGGGTGCACTTGAGGGAATACAGCTCTGGATCGCCCAGCCTGAAGATACCCGGCACGGCCCGCCAGCATTCGAGCACCATCCCGATCTCCCCAAGCTCGCAATCAGCCAATGCGTGATAACGGTGCTGATCGGAGATTTCAACGGAGTCTCCTCTCCAGCCCGACACGACACGGATCTTGTCGGCGTTGATCTCGCACTTTGTTCGCGTATCGAGGTTCCGCTCACACCGAAATTTGAATATGCGCTGATCGTCCTCGAAGGTGCAATTCGAGTCGATGAGACAACCCTTGTTCCGGGAAAGTTCGGCTATCTCGGTGCAAACAGAGAAGCTTTGGTGATTGAGTCGCTCGGGCCATCGCGGGCGATCATGCTCGGTGGTAAGCCATTCGAGAGTCCGATCCTGATGTGGTGGAATTTCGTTGGACGCACACGAGAAGAGATCGATGAGGCCCATCGTTCTTGGCAATCAGATGACGGAAGATTTGGGTCGGTCGCGAGCGATCTTGCCCGAATCGGAACGGGGCCGCCCTATTGGAACGGGTTCTAGCGAGCGTCTGTTATCAGGCTGGCAGAGTCAAATCATTTAACGTTCGTTGCACAAGAGACAATCTCGGAGAGTTCGCTGACTTGCGCAGGTGACCTGTGTTTTTGGCTACTCACGAGTCCTTGTGGGATTGGTCTGCATTGCGTAATCGAGGTGAAGAAGTTCGCTGAGATGTTCAAGTGCAGGAATGGTCTCGCGGATCGTTTCGCGCTCGCGATCATTCAATGCGCTGATCGCCGCGCGAAGAGACTCGGTGTTTCTCGCGCGGATCTCGAGCAAAAGATCGTTTCCGTCGCTACCGAGCTGGAGAAGGTGAGCTCTACGGTCAAGCGGATCCGCAACGCGCTCGATCAGGCCGCGTTGTACAAGTGAGTCAACGACTTTGTTCATGGTGGCCGAGGAGATTCCCTCAAGTTCAGCAAGCGCGGTCAGTCTGAGTGCGCTGGCCTGCTCGATGCGTGCGAGCGCCGAGGCCTGAGAGGCAGTGAGATCGCTTCCGATGCGGATGCGAAGTTGGCGGTGCACCCGAGTCAGTGCGACGCGAAGAGCGACCGCCTCGTTGACGAGAAAGTCAGACGGCAGTTCTCTGTCCAATGGGCACACCTCCCGAATCCGCACGATCTATCGTTGCCAGCATTACACTTAGTACGTACTAACTAAATAATAATCGAGGTCGCGGGCTCCACGTGCCCAAGCCCGGGTGCACACGGAAGATGGCCAGCCACCTGATGTCAAGCAAGACCGCACGTGACAACTATAAATGGATCGCCCTTTCGAATACCACGATCGGGATCTTGATGAGCACGATCAATGGTTCGATCCTTTTGATCTCGCTCCCCGATATCTTCCGGGGGATCAAGCTCAACCCGCTCTCTCCAGGGAACACCTCGTATTTCCTCTGGATCCTGATGGGTTTCCTGCTCGTGACGTCGGTGCTTGTCGTGAGTTTCGGTCGCATTGGCGATATCTATGGTCGTGTGAAGATGTACACCCTCGGTTTTGCGATCTTCACCATCTTCTCGATCTTGCTCGCAGCGACCTGGTTCACTGGACCTGCCGCTGCTCTGTGGATCATTGTGATGCGCGTTGGACAGGGCGTCGGTGGTGCTTTTATCTTTGCCAACTCCAGTGCAATCATCACCGATGCATTTCCCGCTGACGAGCGCGGTTTTGCACTTGGTATCAATGGTGTTGCGGCGATTGGCGGCGCATTCCTTGGGCTCTTGCTCGGTGGCCTGCTTGCTCCGATTGAGTGGCGCCTTGTGTTTCTGGTTTCTGTGCCCTTTGGTCTTTTTGGCACGGTCTGGGCGAATGCGCGACTCCGAGACAACGGCGTGCGCAAGAAGGTCAAAATCGACTGGGTCGGGAACTTTGCCTTCGCACTCGGATTGACAGCGATACTGACGGGAATCGTCTATGGGCTTCAGCCTTACGACGGACACGCGATGGGCTGGACGAGCCCGTTTGTGCTGACGTGTCTCTTTGGAGGGACAGCGATACTCGTCGGATTCGTCTTCTACGAGCTTCGGGTCGAGAATCCGATGTTTGAGATCGATCTCTTTTCGAGTCGAGCATTCACTATGGGAAATCTTGCAGCGCTCCTGCTGTCGCTCGCGCGCGGTGGTCTGCAGTTCATGTTGATCATCTGGCTCCAGGGGATATGGCTTCCGCTGCACGGCTACAGCTTCGCCCGCACCCCACTCTGGGCGGCCATCTACATGATCCCGCTGACGGTTGGTTTCTTCATCGCCGGTCCTGTCGCTGGGCGTCTTGCAGATCGTTTTGGGGCACGTCCGTTCGCGACCGCGGGGCTTGTGCTGACCGGAGCAAGTTTCATTGGTCTCCAGGCACTTCCGATGGACTTTCCCTATCCTCTGTTTGCGGTGCTGCTACTGCTCGTCGGTCTTTCAATGGGTCTGTTCGCTGCCCCCAACACGAGTTCGGTGATGAACAGCCTCCCTCCGAACCAGCGCGGCGCAGGAGGAGGGATGCTGAACACCTTCCAGAACTCTGCGAGCGTGCTCTCGATTGGATTTTTCTTCACGATCATCTCGCTGGGTCTTGCCTCGAAGCTTCCGAGCGCGCTCTATTCGGGACTCACCCACCAGGGCGTCTCCTCACAGACCGCCCTTGGGGTATCGCACATCTCGCCGCTTGGAAGTCTCTTCGCAGCATTCCTTGGTATCAATCCGATGAGAGAGCTACTTGGTCCCAAGGTGCTTGGCGCGCCGGGAGTGCACGCCTCGACACTTACCGGGCAGAGCTTCTTTCCCTCGTTGATTTCTGGACCATTTGGTCATGGGTTACGACTCGCACTCTTGCTTGCAGCTGCGTTGTGCATTCTTGGAGCTGTCCTCTCTTGGTTACGAGGAGCAGATCCTGCAAACGAGACTCGCGAGATCGTCGCGAGTCCGAGCACTCAGCTACACCAAGAGAACGAACCCATCACGCTCGAAGTCGCACTCTCGGTTCCAAGCGCGAAGAGTGTCTCGGAATCAGCGCCCTAGGACAAGTTCTGTCAGGTCAAAGCAATCGTCGGACATCTGTTGATGTCGTGGCTGACATTTTGGTCCGCATTCGGTCATATCGGCCACGAGACTTTAAGCTCTCGCCATGAAGTGTCATCGGTTCGACAATCAACGTCTCAAGAGTCGATCGCTACACAGAGTGCCTGGTGACAACGATCGCTCCGTTCGCGAAGCGTGCGGAGCGATCTGAGATGAGGATGCTCACGCGATCAGATCTACTACTGATGAGTCTTGCCGGACTTGTCTCTTTGGTAGCTGCGGTCTTCAAACTCGATCATGGCGACATGGTCGCCGTATTTGTTTCGAGTGCGATCGCGATTGCTGTGATTGCGGCGCTTGTCGGTCGCAGCGTTGATCACCTTGCTGACAGGATGGGCTCGGGCGCGACCGGGTTTTTACAGAGCGCGCTCGCCAACCTTCCTGAGCTGTTCATTGGCATCTTTGCGCTGCGGGCCGGTTTGATCGCGGTGATCCAGTCGGCATTGATTGGTTCGATTCTCGCGAATGTTCTGTTGGTACTTGGGGTCTCGTTTGTAGCCGGTGGGCTCAAGCATGGGACCCAGCGCTTTTCGACAGAGGCCCCGCGACTCACGCTTTTACTCCTGGTACTCGCGGTCGCGATCATCATGATCCCAACGCTCTCTTCGCACCTTGGAACCAAGGGCGCATCGCATGAGGTCGCAATGTCAAACATTGCCGCGGTGGTTCTGTTGGGAATCTTTGCGCTTTCGATTCCGACGACGCTTCGACATGCTGGTCCGCGCGAATCGGAACTTCTCGAAGGTCCGATCTGGCCGGTGTGGCTCGTGATGGTTGTCCTTGGAATCTCGAGTGTTCTTGCACTCTTTGTGTCTGACTGGTTCATTGGCGCATTGACGCCAGCGATGCATACGCTCCGGATCTCACAGGGTTTCGCGGGACTTGTCATCGTTGCCATTGCCGGGAGTGCCATCGAGAATTTTGTGGGGATCAAGCTCGCGCTTGACGATCGACCTGATTACTCGCTCTCGGTGATCCTGCAGAGTCCGGTGCAGATCGCGATCGGACTCATTCCGGTCCTTGTCCTGCTCTCGAACTTTGTCGGACCGACTCCACTCACACTTGTGCTGCCGACGATGCTGCTTTCGATGCTTGCGGTTTCGATCATTGTTGCAATTGTGGTGGTCTTCGACGGTGAGTCGACGTGGCTCGAGGGCGCTGCACTGGTTGGCCTCTATGTGATGATCGCCACCGCGTACTGGTGGGGTTAGTAGCGTCAGCGGGCCAATAGAAACACCGCCCACCAGAATTGGTGGGCGGTGTTATCTGTCGGTCGATATGGTTGATCTACCAGACGGTCTCGAGGATGTCCTTCGTCGCGTCTCGCCATGGGACACCGCGGGGGATGACGATCTCTCCCGGTCTTACCCGTTCGTATGCGCTCGGGTCCGTTCCCTTTGGAGACTTGCCCTGCTCGACGTGATTGGTCGCCTCGATGAGCAGCTCGCGCGCGGTCTGGATGGCACGGTCAGTTGACCCAAGTGCCTCGAGGTCGCGTCTCACAATCGACCCCATTCCCTCTTGGATGGCAAAGTCCTGGGTGTTCAGACCCTCGATACCCGTGAAGGTCTTCGTGCGCTGCACCTCGCGGTCAATCAGGTAGTCATTCCAGGGGTTCTGCTTGAGCCAGTAGGTACCGGGGATCATGTCCTCCTTGCCGCGTCCGAACCAGTGCTCGACATCGTTCCAGCCCTCGTCGGTGATCTCATGCTCGTCGCTCGCGGTGTATTTCCAGTTGTAGACATAGCAGTTCTCGTCGTCGATCGGTACCCAGATGTGGCCATCGAGCGAGGGGAGCTTGTTCTGTTTTCCCGTAAAGTCAAACAGGAACGCCCTCGCCTGCTGGCTCGGCATGTAGTACTGGTAGACGCGCACATAGCTGTGTTCTTCGGAGATGTTGCGGATCGACCCGTAACGAAAGCCATAGTCGGTGCGGTCGACCTCAAGGGTTGGGTGGGGATCGAGTACGCGCAACGTGTTCGGGTCGGAAAGGTCGTTGTTGTGCGCGAATGACGAGTGGGCGGTGTCGATTCCACCCTCGAAGCCCTGAAGGTAGTTCGCGTGCTCTCCGGTCTTAGAGACCCGCTGGTGCTTGAGATACGGAGCACGCATCCACTCATAGTTCGGTGGGGGTGGCATCTCCTGGGTCGGTCCCATGTAGGTCCAGATGATGCCCGCCTTCTCAAAGGTTGGGTATGCCTTGATCGCGACGCGCAGTCTGAACTTCGAATAGGGAGGCTCT
>DATLTI010000103.1:0-3627 GCA_035533675.1 Acidimicrobiales bacterium
TCTGCCGAGAGCCGACTCAATGAGAACCTTGATGCTGCTCGTGAACTCGCTGCGTTCCAAAATGCACAGAGGACGCGCGAGGAATGGCTTGATAAACATCCCGACGAGGTCAGTTGGGCAAAGGAGTTGGGCGTACAACTCGCTTCTCGGACGATGGAGCAAAAGCGATCGCAAACGAAAGAGCGCGGAGCAAGAAGCATCCATAACACAACTGAGCACGATGTTGCCTCGTGTTCAGCACAACAAAAATTCGTCGAAGCTGAGCACCCCCCTACGGCAGTACCCAGTCGAGATGCGCGTGAAGCCCGGGACCGCCAGGCTCGTCGACCAGATCCTCAATACATGAGTGAACCTGAGCAGCCAATCGATCTGTCGCTACAGATACGTAGGCCGGAGCTTGAGGTATAGGTGTGAACGTTAAGGAGGGGTAATCGTTTCTCTTGCTGACCCTCTCTAATCTGTTACCTGATATGGTAACATTTCTCAATGTCCAAAATCCGCCGAGGTGGATACATATTTCTCACTTGGGTAGGCGATCACAGCCCACGCCACGTCCATGTCTACCGAGATGGACGCCTAATTGTGAAGTGGGACCTGGACAACTGGCTACCCATGCAGGGCAGGATCACCCAGAAGATTGAGAAGTTGATTAAAGAGCTTGTCGAGGAGAATCAGATATGAAGATCACGGGCGTTGTTGCGAACAACCACAGGCATGTATTCGAAGTTCAAACGCGAAGCAAGGTTTTCACCTTCCCGTATTCAAAAGTTGAACCAAGTCCTTCTACTTTAAACCGAATCGTAGAAATCTTGATCGACCCGGAACTCGGACAAGAAGGATTCACTTACAAGCTCACTTCTGGGGCTGAAGGAAGCATTCACATAGACAACGTCCTTGAGTACAACAGCGACCCGTCCCATATGGCTGACCTTGCGCTGTACAAACTCACCGTAGAAGCACGAGAGAAATTCGAAGTTTCAGGTCTCTCAGCACGGGAGGTAGCCCGCTTGCTAGGGACTTCGACCACTCAGCTTTACCGGTTGCTGGACACCACAAACTATTCCAAGCCACTACGCCAAATGATTTTGCTGCTTTGGGTTTTGGGCTTTGAAGTGGACCTCAATCTACGAGAGGTGACCAACAGATCACCATCTGAACCTGCTCATCACCAAAGGCAAATTGGCAGCACCTACCACGTACGAAAAGAACCCACTGATGGCGTCTTCCGCGTTAAAAAACCCTCAAGCGGGAACCGCACCAGCCGAAAGGTGGCAGCTACGAGTTTGGCAAGCCCAGCTCGAAAAAGATCGAGAGGTAAGGCTACGGCCAAGAAGCGCTAACGGCCCCGGATCTCTTCTCAAATTGTCGACATGAACTTCAGAGCCAACGCGATTTGATCTAAGTAGTCGTCACGCTTCGTGATGAGACGCTTGAACAATGCCCCTATAACGAGAACCTCGATCTCGTGAGAGACCTGGCGAAGCGGAGGGTTAACGAAAACCCGATCTCCAATCACGATCGTGGGAACGGTTTCGTTCCCGCCCGCAAACGATCGAACCTTCCCTGCAGCAGCAGAGTCATCCCAGATATTGATCTCGTTGACCGCGATGCCCGCACGATGAAGCCCGCGCCGCAGTCGCTAGCAGCAGTGACAACCTGGGCCGCCAAAAAGGCGTCAACTCGAACTCGGGCGTCTACAGGTCCCACCCGGTTGACCAGTCCTGTTCGGGGACCTCCCCCCCGCCGCCGCGAACCGGCTCAGGGCTTGGACGAGAACGGCCTGTTCCGCGAGGGCAATCGTGTTCACGATCGCCTCGATCTCGTGATGGCGACAATCCGTAACCGCGCCGACCAACTCGAGACCCTTCTTCGTCAGTGCGAGGCGGACTTGGCGACGGTCATCCTTCTCCGATTGACGAGCGATCAACTTCTTCTTCACGAGCCGATCGCACATTCGTGTAGCGGTGGCCGGCGTCACTCCAACCGCCTCGGACAACCGGACCAGATTCTGCGGTCCACGCGACGCGAGCACGACGAGGGTCCGGTACTGCGTGAGGGTGACCTCCTCGGCGACATCGGACAGCGAGCGCGCGGCGACCGCGACGAGGACTCGATGCTCACCTCAAGGTCGAGCACAACATCGCCTCGGTTCCGGTTGATGAGGTCGTAGTCCTCGTGGATACCCGGTCCGACAGTGCGGTCGAGACGCAAGTGGAGACTGTGCTCTGGAATAGAGAGGCCGTTGTAGCCGACGAGCTCGGGATTGGTGAATTCGAAACGCGACGAGTGGTGTCCGACAGCCGCTCCGTCGAGCAGGACCGGCCGCTCACCGCCGAGCTTCAGTCGGTAGCCCGAGACAAGGCGAGTATCGGCCGCGAAGTAACCTTGTTCCTGCTGCTCGACAACTCGCCTGACAGCTCACAGACGACGACCTCGTCATCGTAGTGAATGGACACCGCCGGTGGTCCGACCGATACTTCCATGCCACTTCCCTTCTCATCCGCGTATTCGCGGCCTAGCGTCTTGATCGCGCAAGGTTCCGACCAGCATCTCGCATCCGGTCGACGAGCGCGAGTGCGATGCCAACGGTCAGCAGGCCCGGTAGATGTCGGGGGCCGTGCGGGTGTGGACGCGTCGGCGCGACCGTCTTCGCGTGTTGTGTCCATGCCCCCATCATCTGACGCTTGCGCTCATCCTCGAATGCTGTAACGACCGAGATGAGCGACCTTTCCTCGAAGACGAAATGGCGATCGAGCATGCTCGAGAAGTCCTCGATCAAGCGGCGACTCTTGCGGCCCCGCGGACGCCAGAAGAGCCTCCGCATTGTGTGGGCGAGGTAACCATCAAGCTCACGCTCCTGACGGACCGCCTCCGCTCGGAGGGCACTTCCGCCCTCGAGCTTTGCGATGACCGGGTAGACCGTCACTTCCTCAACCGCCTCATGCTGGACCAGGCCGCGCACCAACGCCTCGAACGCGTCACGGCGCACCAACGCGTCATGCTCCTCGAGCACCCCTGCCATGTCTCGTCGAAAGCGAGCGTGCTCGTTGATGAGGAGTGAACTGACGTCCGGGCCGTGATCGTCTGGATCACATGCGTTCATGTCCGTTTGACCTGAGGGGGTTCCTCGGCTGCTCCGGCGCGCGGCTCGACCCAGGCATGGTCGACATGCTGCGTCGTGTGCTCGGGGTGGTTGAAGTCCCAGACCGGACGCTCGCTACGGATCGGCGGGATCGAGAAGAAGTTGTGATGGGGCGGCGGAGAGGTAGTCGCCCACTCGAGAGTTGCGCCGTCCCACGGGTTTGACGATGCCGGGACGGGCTTTCGCCACGAAACGTAGAAGTTCACGAACATGAGGGCGACCGAGATGAACAGGAGGTAGGCGCCGATCGTCGAGATGCGGTTCAGCGCTGTCCAGCCGGCGCTCGCCGAGTACTCGGCGATGCGACGCGGCATGCCGTGCAGGCCGAGCAGGTACTGAGGGAGGAACGTCACCCAGAAGCCGACGAACATGAACCAAAAGCTCGCCTTGCCGAGACCTTCGCGCATCATCCGACCGGTGATTTTCGGGTACCAGTAGGAGATGCCGGCAAAGCCGCCGAACACCGCGGTGCCGAACAGCACGTT
>DATLTI010000104.1:0-21172 GCA_035533675.1 Acidimicrobiales bacterium
GCGATCCTTGGCTTTCCCGGCTGTGTTGTCGTGATCAGCCACGACCGGTGGTTTCTTGATCGCATATCAACCCACGTCCTTGCCTTTGAGGGCGACTCCGAGGTGCGATGGTGGGAGGGCAACTTCAGCGACTATGAAGAGGACCGCCATCGACGACTTGGCATCGAGGCAGATCAGCCACACCGGCTGAAGTACAAGCCCCTCGTACGTAGCTAGCAGATGTTGGACAAGCTCCTGATCGCGGCCCCGCTCGGGTGCGGTTGCCCGCGACCATTACCGCGAGTCACCATTTCATGGCAGCATCTATCTCAATGTCATTCGCCCCTTCTGCCGAGCCCAACGCGGCTGTGAAAAAGCACGGACATCCATGAGTTCGTCTCTGCGCGATCAGCCTGCCTTCAGAGAGCTTGTAGATCACGTCAAAATATTGGCACAGGCGAGCATTCGCGAACTCTTCGAGGGTGACTCGATGCGGGGAGAGCGACTCAGCATCGAAGCGGCCGGGCTCTATCTTGACTATTCGAAGAATCGCATCACCGATGAGACTCTTGAGCTATTGCTCAAACTCTGCGACGAGCGCGGTCTTGTCGCGCGTCGCGAGGCGATGTTTCGCGGTGAGCCGATCAACCAGAGCGAGAATCGCCCCGCACTTCATGTGGCGCTTCGGATGCCGCGTACAATGTCTCTTTTTGTCGACGGGGAAGATGTCATTCCTTTGGTCCATGACGAGCTTGACAAAATGTCGGAGACCTCGATGTCCATCCGTTCGGGTCTGCGGTACGGATTTTCGAACCGACCGATCCAGAACATCGTCAATATCGGCATCGGGGGATCTGATCTTGGTCCGGTAATGGCGTACGAGGCGCTCCATGCCTATAGCGACAGACAACTCACCTTTCGGTTCATCTCGAACATCGATGCCAGTGACCTTCTCGACGCGACCGAGGGCTTTGATCCCGAGGAGACCCTGTTCATCATTGCCTCGAAGTCGTTCACAACGAATGAGACGATCGTCAATGCCCGCGCGGCGCGTGAATGGATCACCTCGCATTACCAAAGCGATGACGCTGTGGCCTCACATTTCATCGCGATCTCGAACAACCTTGATGCGGTGCGCGATTTCGGCATCAACATCGAAGACACCTATGGCGTGTGGGATTGGGTAGGTGGAAGATACTCGATGTGCTCGGCAATCGGACTTTCGACAATGATCGCGATCGGCCCGATTGCGTTCTATGAGCTGCTTGAGGGATTTTTCGAGATGGATGAGCACTTTCGCCACGCACCATTGCGTGAGAATATGCCGGTAATACTTGGACTCCTGACGCTTTATTACAGCGAGTTCTACGGTGCGCAATCGATTGGCGTGATGCCCTATGAGCGTTACCTCAGACGTTTTCCCGCGTACCTCCAGCAACTCACGATGGAGTCAAACGGCAAGAGCGTTACCGCTGATGGTGATCCTGTTGATTACACCACGGGACCCATCTACTGGGGAGAGGCGGGGACGAACGGGCAGCACAGTTTTTTCCAACTTCTCCATCAGGGTACGCACCTCGTTCCGCTTGATCTCATCGGGTTTGTCAACAGCTTCTATTCCCGCGGGGATCACCACGAGATCCTCTCGGCGAACCTCTTTGCCCAGGCCGAAGCGCTTGCGTTTGGTTGCACCGCTGACGAGCTGCGCTTCGAGGGAACTCCTGAATCGCTGATTCCATTCAAGGTGATGGAGGGGAATCGGCCCTCGAATGTGATCCTCGCCGATCAGCTCACGCCGAAGGTGCTTGGAGCGTTGATCGCGCTCTATGAACATAGCGTCTTCACCCAGGGCGCCATCTGGGGTGTCAATTCGTTTGACCAATGGGGAGTGGAGTTCGGAAAAGAGCTTGCGGCGCGTATCATCTCTGAACTCAAGGATAGCCATGAGCCAGAACTGATTCATGACTCGTCGACCAACGCGCTGATTCGTCGGTATCGTTCGTTGAGAGCGCGCGACGTTTAGGCCATCCAGCGCGACACGTTGGGTGCGGGCAAGAGTCGAGGAGAATTTCGATTCGGACTGGGGGTGTGATGCGATACATCATCTATGGTGCAGGTGCGGTCGGGGGAGTTGTCGGGGCGGGCCTCTATCGATCGGGTCATGAGGTCGTCCTGATTGCGCGTGGCGCTCATTTAGACGCTATTCGGCGGAATGGTCTGACACTTGAGGAGCCGTCGGGAACGTCGACTCTGAATATTCCCGCGGTTGCACATCCAGGCGAACTCATTATCTCTGCCGACGACGTTGTATTGCTTGCAATGAAGAGCCAGGACACCCTGGGAGCAATAACCGAACTTTCGAAGATTGCGCCGGTTTCGACGCCTATTGTCTGTGTCCAAAATGGCGTCGAGAACGAGAGGGTAGCACTGCGCTTTTTTGAAAATGTCTATGGAGTTTGCGTCGTTGGCGGGAGTGCCTTTCTCGAGCCAGGACTCGTGATGGCGGAGTCCGGTCCGGTCTTTGGCAGTCTTGACATCGGCCGCTATCCGGAGGGCCTTGATCAGTTCACCGAACTTCTCGTCGATCATCTCTCGACAAACTGGGTCACATTTGCAAGAGATCGAGTGATGGACTGGAAATATACGAAACTGTTGCGAAATCTCGTCCTCGCGGTTCAGGCGTTATGCGGGGCAAATATGCGACAGGGTGATTTTTTCAAACTTGTGCGTGCGGAGGGGGAGGCCAGTCTTCGTGCCGCGTCGATTGCCTTTGTCGATGATCAAACGTGGAACGAGGCGCGCGCGTCAGGTCCAGAGGTGCCCCTTCCGCAGAGTGGCCGTGTCATCGGGGGATCTTCATGGCAGAGTCTCGCTCGGGCGACTGGCTCGATCGAGACTGCATTTCTCAATGGGGAGATTCTGATGCTCTCGCGCAACTTTGATGTCGAGGCACCGGCGAACGCGCTGCTCTATGACCTCGGACTCGGTGCAGCTAGAACGCGACAGCCTCCGGGACAGATGAGCGAGGAAGACCTCTTCGCGCGCCTTGACGAGCGCAGACTCAAAACGAATCAGGTCGCCCCGAGCTCTTCGCTGTGATCTTCACGCGAGATTGCGGATCCGAGGTGCTCTGATCCAAGACGCAACTCCTCAGGAGCACGACCGGTACGGGCGATCCATTCGAGCTCCCAAGGGGTGAGCGATCGCTCTTCTATGACACCGAGCCCGGATGGATCGACGTTTGCGTTGTTCTTGCGATGTCGACGTTCAAGATCTCGGTCTGCTCGTCTTCCTGCACGCTCATCAGAGCGAGTCCACTGGATGTAGATCGGCAAGAACGCACCGAGCGTAATGAACTCGGTTGATACCCAGAGGAGTGCTCCGCCTGAATGGGTGTCATTCACGGTGTAGATCGAGGCGATCGGATGCGAGGCCGCGATGATCGCTACTCCGAGGAAGGCTTCAACGGCTGAGCCGAGGAGGATGTTCAACATGCGCGCGCCGTAGGTCATCTTCCAGTGCACGATTGGATCGAGCCCGATCATTGGCCACCAATAGAGCGCGGCTCCGAGGAGAAAGATGACATTCATCACATCCATGAGTGCCATGTGCTGCATTGAGACATTGATCAGTGGTGTCAAAAAGAAGATGGCCATCACGCCGAAGTAGAGAAAGAACGCGCTCAACGGATGGCTGATCACGGCAAAGATGGGTGAGCGCAAGATATGAAGCCAGCGCACTTTGGTTGCTCGAGACGCGGTCTGGAGCAAGAGCGTCGATGGAGCACCGAGCGCAAGAAGCGGCGGCGCGACGACCATAAGGAGCAGATGCTGGATGACATGGGTCTGAAAATGTGCCATGGAATCGACAACGATCGGGGACTGAAGAGCGAGGTCGATGGCGAGAAGTCCGACGAGAAAGCTGAGGGTCTTCCAATTTGACCACGTGCGGTCGCGTAGACCGAGAATCCAGCGCGCGCGCAGGTACCACGCGCCAAGGAGCACGAGGATGATCAATACCGTCGCGGGAAAGGCGCTCCACTGCCAGGCAGTGAACGAGGTTGTCATCGCCATTGGGGATCGGAGTAGAGCCGAACCGAGAGACACCGGCACCTCATTTTCCAGTCTGGTTCCCTCAGGCTACCGGTCCTTTTGAGCTAGGGCCAGACCGGGGCGCGAGCCCTGCGCTGTAACAGGCGATGGCTAGCTTTATTGTCATCGGAGCCACATCACGACGATGTCTGAACGGGCACCCTCAATTATCCAATGTTGAGAATCCCTGGAGGATTTGTGATGAAAAGTGGCGTGTATCAAGAGACGATGGACAGGCTCGAAGAGGGAATTCGAGAGCTGGTTGATTCGGATCGTTGGCAGGAGTTTCTCAGGGCTCAGGCGACGTTTCGCCAATATTCATATCGCAACGTTCTGCTTATTGCGAAACAGTTTCCAGAGGCGGTCTCTGTTGCTGGATTTCACGCGTGGCGTCGGCTTGGACGCAGTGTCAGAAAGGGCGAGCGTGCGATCTGGATCCTTGCCCCAAGCAAAGCGCGAGCGAGTGGCGAGGACGGAGCTCTTCAAAAAGTGACGCGGTTCATTTCGGTACCGGTGTTTGATATCTCACAAACCGAGGGTCGCGATCTGCCAATGATCTGCGAGAGACTTGTCGCGGGCGATGACTCGCATGCATTTGAGCGCTTGAGTAACGCTGCGACATTGCTCGGATTCAGAGTTGAGCGTTGTGAGCTCGAGCTCGGAGTCAATGGGGAATGCAGCTTCGTCGAGCAACTCATCAAGATTGAGAGGCGCAACAGCGACGCCCAGCAGGTGAAATCGATAGCGCATGAACTCGCGCACGCGATCTTGCACGAGCAGACGAAGGACCGTGCAAGAGCTGAGCTCGAGGCGGAGTCTGTGGCCTACGTAGTCTGTAGCCAACTCGGAATCGACAGCAGCGACTACAGCTTCGGCTACGTCGCCTCATGGGTGGGAGACACCTCGCTCGCGACAAGAGCCCTCGAAGACTCATGTAGTCAGATTGCGCGGGCTGCTCAAAAGATTCTCTCGCTGGTGAGTCTCGAGATCGAGTAGCGCTCCTCGTGCAAAGTGTCGATGCTCAGTCGACGAGCTGCCACCTTCCGTCGACTCTCGCGATTTCAGGGAGATGAAACGTCGATCCGAACAGATTGGCAACCTCGTCGTCGCTGAGCTCGCGCTCTTCTTTTGAGGTCGGGGTCTTTGTGGTCAAGAGAACAGGACCGCTGCGTTCGCTGATGATCCATCTACGACCTGGCTCTTGATACGAGCAATACAGCGCGGTTGTAAAGGGAGAGCGCGGGCTTGTGCAGACATACCAGTTGTTCACTTCCATGTCGACGCGAAGCGCAGGCTCGTCAATAAAGCCGTAGAGATCGACAAAATCTTCTCCATCTTGCATCTGCAGGACGAATTCATCACCGTCATCGATGACGCGATAGCGCCATCCGAACTGTTCGTGAATCTCACCGGGCCCATAGGGGATTGGCTCTAGGAGCCCGTCTGCGCCAAAGCCCACGTCTGCGTGCCAGACCTTTCCCTTATCGCGAACCTTCAATATGAGATGCGTGCGTGGGCGCGGACCTGGACGGCCCCCAGCGCGCACGCGTGCAAGGACCGGCTCGATCGATTCGACTCCGAGATGTTCAAGCGCTGCCTGCAAGAGGAGGTTCTGTTCGAAGCAGTAGCCGCCGCGACCGTCGCGTACCATCTTGGCTTCAAGATCACCCGCATCAAGTGAATTGGGTAGCCCGCGGACCGGATCGAGGTTCTCAAAGGGGATCGAGGTGGCGTGAGCGAGATGGATTGTCTGAAGTGACGGAGTTTCACGAAGTCCGATCCGAGATAGGTAAGCCTCAAAATCTTTCATCTGTCTCCTTCGCGATAGCGCGCGAAATCGTACGCCCACGCGGCCGGTGTGCGGTGGTGCACATCGAGCCCTTTGGGGCCAGTCGTCTGTCCTCTTGCAAGACTGTGGTGAAGCGCGCTGTTAGCGCGCAACCTGCTTAGCCAAAGGTGCGGGTAATTGGCGATTCGTCGGTGAAATTCCCCCGATGGCTACCGGTGCAAAATGGCTTTTCCGTCGACTGCCCACAACGGCACAGCGCGACTCCAACGCCCTCGGGAACGTGATGAACATTTCCGGCAGCATCGGTGATTTCGATTGGTCCATTTACGACGTAGGGGCCGTTTGCATTTACCTTGATTTTGAGTTCGTCCATGGTTGAATGATATCGACTCGAGCCGGTCTTGGTGCAATGGCCCAGCCCGCAGGGTGCGCGATAGCATGAGCGCGCACAGGCGTCACGATTAAGGTGGGGAACATGGAAATACCCGGTACTTACGTGTTTGATATCCCTCGCGCCCGTCAGGGGTATCCCTTCAACAAGATGGCCTATTCGCTTCAGCAGCCATCGAACCGCGAGGCATACCTTAAAGATGAGCAGGGTTATCTCGAGAGCTATGGACTCACAGAGAGCCAGATTGCTGGTGTGCTCGAGCGTGACTGGCTGCGATTGATAAAAGAGGGCGCCAACTCGTACATGCTGATGAAACTCGGAGCCACGATCGGCGTAGGTCACTATCATCAGGGCGCGCAAGAACGCGGTGAGACCTATGAAGAGTTTCTCGCGACCCGGACCAACCCAGGAGCAACTTGATTATGGGCAAGATCGTTGCAGGCATCGGAAGTTCGCACGTCCCTGGAGTTGGTCGCGCCTATGACCTTGGCCGACAGGAGACTCCGGCCTGGAAGCCACTCTTTGACGGTTACGTGCCAGTCAAGAAATGGCTTGAGGAAGAGGTCAAGGCCGACGTTGCGATCGTGATCTACAACGATCACGGCACAGCGTTCTTCTTTGATCGTGTTCCGACTTTCGCGCTCGGCACTGGCGAGGTATATCCGGTTGCCGACGAGGGATGGGGACCCCGACCTCTTCCACCAATCCCCGGCGCTCCCGAGCTCTCGGCCCACATCGCCCAGTCTCTTGTGAACGATGAGTTTGACATCACCATGTGTTATGACATGCCCGTAGACCACGGGCTCCTCACGCCGTTGCCGCTGTTGTGGTCGCACGTTCCAGACTGGAACGTGAAGGTCATTCCCCTTGCGGTCAATGTCTTGTTGCACCCACTCCCGACCGGTCTTCGCTGTTTCAAGCTGGGACAGGCACTCCGGCGGGCAGTCGAGAGTTACCCCGAGGACACTCGCGTCGTCGTGGTTGGAACCGGCGGATTGTCGCACCAACTCAACGGCGAGCGTTTTGGATTCCTGTCACCAGAATTTGACAAGGAGTGGCTCGACCGGATTGTCAGTGATCCAGAGGGCCTCACCAAGCTTTCGCACGATGAGCTGATGATGAGAGCCGGCGCCGAGGCGGTCGAGGTAATTATGTGGCTCATCATGCGTGGGGCTATGGCCCCAGAGGTGATTGAGATGCATCGCAACTATTACGCCCCGCTCGTGACTGGCATGGGGCTCCTGAGTCTGGTTGACGCTTAGGCCGCTTGGTTGGCGCGACCGGACCGTTGATCCGCCAATTTTGCCCCTCCTCGTCGGATTATTGCCTTTGTTATGACACCGTGAAGACGCGGTGTCAATATCCCGCTAGAGTATATAGGTAAGGGTCTTTCCACGCGAGCCCGAATTGCGCAGGTTTCCACTCTGGTCTCCCGCTTTGAATGAGCGTGGAGCATAAGGAGTACCAGTAATGTCAGTTGGAACCGTAAAATGGTTTAACGCAGAAAAGGGTTTTGGATTCATCACCCCTGATGGCGGTAGCGAGGATGTCTTCGTACATCATTCCGAGATCCAGATGGATGGATATCGCGATCTTCCCGAGGGCCAGCGTGTCGAGTTCGAGATCACGCAGGGTCAAAAGGGCAAGCAAGCGAGTCAGGTTCGTCCTATCTAGTTTGAGCTCTTCCTCCCCGCCACTAAGTAGCTGATGTTGCTTGGTGGCGGGGATTTTTTTCATCTATCCAAAAGGAGCTGATCATGGCAGATAAATCGCCAAAGAAGGACTCAGCAAAAAAGCCAGGTAAATCGCTCAAAGAAAAGCGAGCCGAGAAGCGACAGAAGGGCTCCTCCTCGACGATCTCTTCGTCGAAATAGTCACGGCACCTTGAGGGCCGGGTTCTCGCGCCCGGCCTGTGGCTGGTTTGTGGCCTATTTTGCCTGCAGACATTCGCGAATTGGTGTTCGGAAGACCATTCTGGAGGTGCAGCTGCTCCCGAACAGATTTGCCGCGCGCTGGTAGGGTTGCGGGAGATGTTCGAGGATCGAGATGATCCAGACCGATGTGTGACCGGTGTCGGCAGCTTTGCAACAAGAGGGACGTTTAGGCCATGAGGGTTCGTCGTAGGCCGTTCAACCTTGTGCTCGCCGTCCTAGCCCTGAGTGCGTTTGGTATACCTTTACTCACCGGTGGAGTACTTGCCGCTTCGCGTCATCCTCGTCTGCCGAAGTACCACTCGCATTTTCATTTACACAAGATTCTCTTTCCGACACGAGGCGCCTGGAGTCGCGGGATCCGCAACCAGGGCTACCCTGGCTCGCGGTCGACCACGGCGCAATTGGCTTACCAGGGTGGCGCTGCCGATGGAATCGGTGTGACAACAGGGACACCTCAGGTGTATGTGGTGTTTTGGGGGAGCCAGTGGGGAAGCCCGGTTACCTCGGGCAGATATACCGTCGGATCCACCGATCCATTGAGCCTTGGTCTGCGACTCGAGCAGATGTATGCAGGGCTCGGAACAGATGCGGAACAGTGGTCTGGAGTGATGTCTGAATACTGTCAGGGTGTCGCAGCCGGTACGACGATCTGTCCCGCGAGCGCACTCCACGTGGGATTGCCGGGGCCCTCGGGCGTGCTTTCGGGCGTCTGGGTCGACAATCTGGCTCCCGCTCCCTCTCAGGCAACGGACAACCAGATCGCCGCGGAGGCGGTCTCAGCCGCCGGTCATTTTCAAAACTTCACTGGTGCTGAGAATCGCAATGCACAGTACATTGTCGTCAGCCCGACGGGCACCTACCCCGGAGGATTCGATTCCGGTTCAACCTTCTGTGCCTGGCACGACTGGAATGGCGATACGTCGCTCTCTGGTGGTCCTGCGCCGTCTCCCTATGGCGACATTGCCTTTACCAATATGCCTTATGTCACCGATGCAGGCGTGAACTGTGGCGCGAACTATGTCAATCCCGGTAGTGCAGGTGCGCTTGATGGGGTGACCCTTGTTGCAGGTCATGAATACGCAGAGACCCTTACCGATGAGATTCCTGTGGGCGGATGGGTCGATACGAACGGGAACGAGACTGGCGACAAGTGTGCATGGGCTGGAGTCGGTGGAACCTCAGGGGCTCAGGATCTGACCTTTGCGACAGGGTCCTTCCCGATGCAGGCTACCTGGTCCAATCTCGCGGGTGTCTGTGAGATAGGTGAGGGCGTCGTGCCCGCGACGACAACAACCACAGCGGCCTCGATCTCGATAACAACCACAACGGCCTCGACAATAACCACAACGACAACCACAACGACAACAACCACAACGTCCTCGACGACTACAACAACCACAACGACCTCGACAACAACCACAACTACCTCGACGACTACAACAACCACAGTGCCGGTCGCAACATCGACGACAACGGTGCAGCCCTCGGAGTCGATCACGATTCTCAACCCTGGGATACAGCAGTTGCGGGCTCGCACCTCCTTCCGGCTCGCCCTCACGGTCTCAGATTCGGCCCGTGCTCGACTCCTGATACGCGCTCTCGGTCTCCCGCGCGGACTTTACGCACGGGGGAATTCGGGGAGGATTTTTGGTGTGCCGCGTGTATCTGGAACCTACGACGTGACTGTCCTCGCGTTCGACAGTGCTAACAACTCAGCGCGGACTTCGTTCCAGATGATCGTCAGCCCCTCTTCCGCATCTCTCCGGAGCCATACGTTGGTCAAGCACGAGCGGGTCACAAAGGTGTCAAAGCACCGAATCGTGTCACACTTGAAGGCTCACACGTAGCCGACGTACGGGCGGCCGCTGAAGGGCCACGATTGCTATTGCCCATCGCAGCGCGGTAACAAAACGGAAGCGCTCGGTGATTCTGGCGGAGGGGAGACATAGTGTCGAATGAATCTGCTTCAAAGAAAGAGTCGATGCGACGAGTTACACGTCTGCTTACAATGATGATTCCCGTCGCGATCATCGCGGCTGGACTTTCGATTCCTGCGTTGGCAGGATTACAAAGAAGCTCACCAGTCATAACTTTCAGGGTCGATTCATCTGAACACCTGCCACATGTCACGCTCCTTAAGGGTGAATATCTTGTCGTAACCATGGACTCGACCTACTGGAAGATTCAGCGTCCATCGGGTCGGGCGCTTCGCACATTTGGCACTTCAGTGACACATCGGATGTTCAACTGTGCTCATCTTCCAGGATCTGGTTGCGGAACAGTTGTTGAATCCTTTGTTGCTATTGCGTCGGGTGTCTCGGTCATTAGCGCAGCGCGCAGTAGCTGCGGTGAGGCTCTTCTCTGCAGCGCAGCCAATGCAAGATGGAGCGTTTCGGTCCGTGTCCGATAAGGGGTTATTGGTCATCGAGATGAACAAGTCTCGGTGCAGCCGAGCGGTTGTATCATCGTTTTCCTCGGATACGGCATCGATAGGTGCTTTGCTATGAGAGGAAAAGTTCGCTTGGAGACTCTTGGGCGACCGGTGCTTGTGCTTGACGCGGTGCGGACACCGGTAGGGCGCTACCGCGGCATACTTTCGCATATCCGGCCAGATGATCTCGCGGCTACCGTAATCAAGAAACTCATTGACCGGAACCCCGATCTCGTCGGTCTCGGGGTTGACGACGTTGTGTTCGGTGCCGCCAATCAGGCCGGAGAGGACAACCGAAACGTTGCTCGCATGGCAGCCCTGCTCGCTGGACTTGGTGTCGAAACCCCTGGGGTCACCGTCAACCGGTTGTGTGGCTCGAGTCTTGAGGCTCTGTTGTCGGGATATCGACAGATTGCCCTCGGCGAGGCCGAGTGCGTGATCGTCGGCGGCGTGGAGTCCATGAGCCGCGCGCCGTTTGTCATTGCCCGACCCGACTCAGCGCTACCGCGTTCGCTTGATCTTGTAGATACCACCATCGGCTGGCGGTTGGTGAACGCACAGATGCCCAAGGAATGGACCATCTCGCTCGGCGCAACGGCAGAGAATGTGGCCGAAATGTTCGCGATCTCCCGTGAGGCACAGGACCGCTTTGCGTTTGAAAGCCACCGACGAGCGATTCAGGCGCTTGACGACGGTGTCTTTACCGCAGAGATCGCACCTGTGCTGGCGCGTTCTGGTGGCGAGATTTTCCTTGATGAGGGCCCTCGCAGAGAGACGACTCTTGGCGCGCTGGGCGCTTTGGCGCCAGTGTTTCGTAAAGGTGGCAGTGTCACCGCGGGGAATTCAAGTCCGCTCAACGACGGGGCCGCGGCGCTGGTGTTGGTTAGCGAATCTTTCGCGAAGCGCCTTGAACGGTCGCCTCTCGCCCGCGTGCTCGGCGGAGCGGTCGCAGGGATCACTCCTGATCTGATGGGACTCGGGCCCGTACCTTCAACCGAGCGCCTGCTCGAGCGTCTTTCGATTGGACTTGATGACTTTGGTGCGATTGAGATCAATGAGGCATTTGCTGCGCAGGTGATCGGCGTCGCGCAAAAGCTTGCACTCGACATTGGCGATCCACGCCTCAATGGTCTTGGCGGAGCGCTTGCGATCGGGCACCCGCTCGGTGCATCGGGAGCCAGAATTGCGACCACGTTGTTGTATCGCATGCACCGAGAGGACGTCGGTCTTGGGTTTGCAACCATGTGTATCGGTGTCGGTCAGGGAATCTCCGTGGCCTTTGAGCGCAGTGAGAACCTGTGAAAAATCACCCGTTTTGAGGAGACGGCGAGGGTATCGTCTGGACATGGAAATCAACCGAATTGAGACACCGATCGTAGGAACCGATGAGGAGATGCTGCTCTCCTTCATTGACTTTCACCGCGCAACTCTTATGAAGAAATGTGCGGGATTAACCACTGAACAGGCGAAACAGCAACCCGTCCCGCCCTCATCGATGTCACTGCTTGGCCTCGTGCGCCACATGACTGATGTCGAAAAGATGTGGTTCATCGGCCGCTTTCAGGGCGGAGAGCCGACCGGTCTCTTCCGGACCGCCGAGGACCCCGATGCAGCGTTCAACGACCTCAGCGGTCCTGATCTTGAACAGAGTCTGGAGCTTTTCCTTGGCGCCTGCGAGCACTCGCGAAGGATTGTCGCCGAGACCTCCTCGTTTGATCAGATCGCGGTCGGCCCGCGCCGGGGTGACCAGTACGTATCGATGCGCTGGATCCTCTTTCATCTGATCGAGGAATACGCCAGACACAACGGGCACGCCGACCTGTTGCGAGAGGTAATTGATGGCGAGACCGGTGTCTGACCCGGAATAGATCGATCTTGTGTTCTCTTGTGCGAGATCTCCCGATCTCGCTTTTGACCGCCGATGTTTGAATTCAAGCACGGACAGCGTGATGACCGTGAGCACAAGCAGTACCGCGATCAGTGATTCATTCAGCGCAAGTAATTTGAGACCGGAAAAAAAGATGGCGAGTGCGATGAGTGGCTGAATTGCCCGTGTTGAGGCGCGAGACGAAATCGCCGCGCCAATCGCAACTCCTGGCACACCTCCAAGCATGATCGATCCCGAAAGCGACAAATTCACGTGCGAGAAGAACAGAGATCCGATCGCAGCTGCCAGAGTGAGAGGAACTGCTTGGACAAGATCGGTTCCGACGAGATGGCGTGCATTAAGGGTTGGATAAACAAGAACCAGAAGGGCAATCATCAGCGCTCCTGCGCCGACAGACGTCATTTCGACGCAGAGTCCTCCGAACATACCTATTGCAAGGGTAAGAAATGATCGAGCGGTAAATGGTTTTGCGGTTGAGGTATCTCGTCGGGCAGGATCTTGCGACGTTGTCTCATCAGAGACCTGGCGCTTTTCGCGAAAGTTGCGTGCGCAGAGCACGAGCGCACCGGTGACGAGCATCAGGCCAAGCAATATCGCGGTCACGCGGTTGAAGTCGGCACTTCGGGTCATCTGATGGCGAAGTTCCGCGCCAACAAATGCCATGGGTATGGAGCCGATGGAGAGCAAGCCGACAAGGGCGTAATTGACCGTCTGTCTCTTGATGTGCACCGCAGCAGCGATCGGACGTATGAAAACCGAGGCGACCAGATCGCTCGAGATGGCGGTGGCTGATCTGACGTGAAAAAAGCACGACCAACATCGGCGTCAGCAAAGCCCCACCCCCAGTACCAGTGAGTCCGATAAGCAGCCCGACGGGCACACTTGCGAGCGCGATACCAGCAGCGATCTGCACTGAAGGGTTCCCCTGTCACGAGTCTATGGTCCTGACAGGGGAGAATAGCAGTATCTCTATTAATTTAATAGAGATACTATATTATGAGTGCATGATGACGACCTTGGGTCGCCTCTTCTAGCTCGGGTGAAGTTTGGAGATCGCGATGGTGTTGGTCGGCGCTGTCACAACAATTTTCTTGTTCCATTGGCTGAGGACAGATTGTTCGACGGTTGTCCCTGACACTGTGGTCTCTGCAATCGGGAGTTCCTTGCCGGTTTGCGGGAGATAGAGGCTCAGCTTCGTGGTCGACGTTCCGCTCTTGATCTGCCACAAGATTGCGTACGCCTTCGCAGAGTGATACGTGGTAGCGCTGATCGACAGTGGCTTTGAGGTCGGAACAAGGTTCTTGAAAAGGCTCTTGTAACCGATGGTGCTGACAAAGGTCTTGTACTGCGTTGCGCCAGATTTGATAACAATCCATTTCGATCCAACGAGTGGAAGGTCATCGGGAGGTAGTGCAAAAAAGGCCGAGAGACCAGAACTGTTGCCTGAAAGATAGGCGTTTGACGGAGTCAACAGGACGCTCGCGCGCTCGTTGCCGGTAGACACATGCTGTGAACCCGAGTTGTAACCCGAGTCTTGTGAGATCGTTTCGTTTACCTTCGGCGAGGACTGGGCTGCGGTGATGTCGAGGTGCACCGAATGCATCGTGGCTATTGCGTTGTTCATCGCGCTAATCAACGATGCTGGCGTGGGTAGTTTCGCAGAATGTGTGCTGTGGGGTCGAGGTGATGCTCCGGCGGACCCTGACACAACGAGACCGACTGACCCTGCAAGTGTCACCAATGGAACGAGGAACCAGGAACGCGTGGCGTGCGTTCGGTATCCGTGGGTAACTTTGAATGGCGAAGGGCTCACATTGATCTCTCTTTGTCGGTACGGAAGGTAGAAGCAGTCGGTCAGGAGTTGGTTACACCGGTGAAATCTGTGCCGGTGATGAGCTGAACCTCTGTGGATGGGACCGACGCGGACTCCTGAAGTGTTGTGGCACCACCGATGTAGTGCTGCAGGGTCTGTGCTGCTGCAAGTTGTCCGGGTGCATATGAAATCACCGTTTTGCTGTAACTGAAGGTCGCAGCATCAGCGGTTCCATTGATCCTAAAGCCAATCGCTGCGAGTTGCGACGCGGCCGTTCCCACCTGACCAGAGACCCCAGAACCGTTGAAAAGCTGGACGAGGATATGGGAGGGAGACACCTGAGTGATTGCCGCCGGGGTAGTCGTTGTCGTCGTCTGTTTGGATTTTGCAATAGTTGAGCCTGTTGAACTCGTCCCGGTGTTTCCAGTAGTTCCCGTAGTTCCGGTCTTTCCAGAGTTGCCAGAGTTGCCAGAGCTGCCAGAGCTGCCAGAGCTGCCAGTTGTCCCCTGGGGAGCCTGAGTGGTCGTTGTCGTATTCGAGTCCGGTAATGCGCCGGTCGAGTGGTGCGTGAGCGTCAAGACAATCCCTGCAAGGACAACCAGAACCGCGGCTACAACGACGATCTTGAGAGATCGAGAACCATGACTCCGCCGGTGTTTGGGAGATCGAAAGCCAAAATATGAGCGGAACGTTTCCTTTGCCACCGCGCAAGGTTACCGTGTCGACCTAACCTACAAATGTGATCTTGGCTGAGGACCTGATGGCGCTGCCTTTTGGTGGGATTGAGCTCGATCGTTCGGCTCACCTGCGAACGGACCCGCGGGCGATGCGCTCATTTTGGCAAAACGGGCAGAGCAGAGTGGTCTTGGTCGGCGAACAGCACGAGATTGTCTGCTGTTCCGACGGAACCCTTGATTGGCGATCTCCGGTTGATAGCGGTGCATTCGACGAGGATGCGGCCATCTTCCTCGGGCGCACACAAGAAGGCATCGCCCTTTTCGCGCTCAGTGTCGAGAATTGCAACGGTGAGGACCTCAACCTCGTGAATCTTCGAGCCATAGCCCTCGGGCTCACCTCGGTTGAACAGAGCGCATTGGCGCTTGCGGTTGCCCTTGTTGGATGGCACCGACGCTCGCGATTCTGTGCTCGTTGTGGTGGCCCTACGACATTTGGAGAATCTGGCCACATCCGTTTCTGTGGTGCGTGCGATCGCGTTATCTTTCCCAGAAGCGACGCCGCAGTGATCATGCTTGTGAGTGCTGGCGAGCACTGTGTACTTGGAAGGCGCCTTGGTTCAGAGCCGCATCGTTGGTCGACTCTCGCGGGTTTTGTAGAGGCCGGCGAGTCGCCAGAGGCAGCGGTGTTTCGCGAGGTACGAGAAGAGGTCGGTCTCGAAGTGGAATCCTTGCGATACCGCGGCAGCCAACCATGGCCTTTCCCTGCATCATTGATGCTTGCCTATGAGGCACATTCGAGCCATCTTGAGCTGACGCCCAACGAGGAGCACCTCGAGGTGCGTTGGTTTCATCGACGTGAGGTTGAACACGGCCTGGTCTCTGGAGAATTTGCTGTTCCATCGCGGTTGTCGGCTGGAGGTCACCTGATCTCTGCGTGGCTCTCGGGCGGGTCATCCTGAACCATTCACTGTTCGGGCACGACGGGCAAGTGATTGAGGCGATACAGTCGGATTTTTACGGTCTAGGGGAGTTCCAATGTCGGAGATACTCGATAGTGCAGAACGGTTTGTCCAGCTGAGCCATGGACGCACCCGCTATTTCGATGTGGGCGGCGGTGCACCGACGATCTTGTTACACGGCGTGGGCTTTAGTGCGGGTGGGACGAGTTGGTATCGCAATATTGAGCAGCTCTCTGAGAGCCTTCGGGTGATCGCGGTCGACCTTGTCGGGTGGGGTGTTGGTGACCGACTCGAGCAAGGCTATTCCTTTGCCTATTTGGTTGATTTCGTTCGTGAGTTTCAAGACGCACTTGGACTTGGCTCTTCGAACATTGTCGGACACTCGATGGGCGGGTGGATTGCCTCCCTTTTTGCCTACGAGAGCCCAGAACGCGTAGATCGTCTCGCGCTTACGGCGAGTGGGGGCACCGCGACGCGCACTCTTGCGCAGATGACCGAGTTTCAACCTCCGACGAAAGAGGCAACCTATGAGCGGATCGTTGCGCTCCCTGGAATCAGTGAGGCTGAAGCGCGGGATTGGACTGAGTATGACTGGACGAATATCCAGACGCCAGACGCGCTCGGGAGTTACCGAAAAATCCTCGCGAACATGAATGTCGCGGAGACAAGGAGTCGTTACAACACGCTTCGTCGACTGCCACTCATCTCGGCAAGGACGCTTGTTGCCTGGGGAACTCATGATGAGGTGAATGACATCACGCTTGGACAAAAGACGGCAGAGCTGATTCCCGATGCTCGCCTTGTCACATTTGACTGTGGACACATGGTTCCCCACGAGGCTCCCGCAGAGCTCAACGAGGCGCTGCTCGAGTTCTTCCTCGCCTGACCCTGTCGACGCTCACGAGATCTCGCGAATTCTCGGACTCCACTATGTGACCTCGGTCATGTCTGTGTCTGGCCGCTGGGTACTTTGCAGCTACCCTGCTGGTGATGTGGTTGTCGGAACCGGACGCGTTGCGCGTTCAGTTGCATCGAGCCAGACCTCGCCTCCTGCACCTGCTCGCACCGGTGGTCCGAGCGCAAGCCTGAACCAGTCTGCGATCACACCTGAATCTCGAAGGCCGAGATCGACCACGACGGCATCGATTCTGTTGTACCGAATGAAGGCTCTGAGGAGCTTGGCAGTACGGGTATTCACAGTTCCCATCGTCGTTGTTCCGGTGACAAGCACGTGTGCACCTGGAACAAGTCCAGTGATGTTCGTGTGTCGTTGACCCATGTCGCGAAATATTGTCGAGGAACTTACCTTTATGAGAATGGGGTGCAGACGCTTTATCCAGGCAATGAAGGTGTTGTTCAGGGAGTCGATCGAATCGATGGTCATCACCGCAGTAAATACGTGCGGCTTGAGGTGGAACCGGGCAGTCCCTCGGAAATATCCGATGGAGTGGGCGATCACAGCCTCATCTGTGGCGGTGAGATTTGGAACCCCAGGAACTGGAGTCGGTGTGACGCTGTTTTCGAGCATCGCCTGCACGCTCGCTGGCGACAGGTTGGTCGGCATGAGCGAGGCAAGACCGCCCTCTCCTGGGACCAGGGCGTAACTTCCAAACAACTTGAACCGCATCCCCGAAAGCGCCTGCCAGAGCATCGGATTGTCTGCATAGACCGTGGGATAGGGATAGGTCAGTACGCGAGAACCGCTGGGAATGATTGCGAGACCTGCCTTTGTCTCGGACCAGTTCGTGCGGAGAGGGAACGAACGATAGGGAAACGCCGGCAAAAGCGAGATCAGTATGACAAGGGCAAAAGCTCCGCCAACAAAACGCCCTGCGAGCATATTCTTTGAATCCACGCGAGAGCCAATAGTTTGGCCCTGGCGCTCGTAGTCATCATGGATCCAGTCGAGCCCAAGCGTGATGATGAGCGCGACAAAAAATACGACGTAGAGCGAGAAACGCACCGGAAGTAGGTTCTCGAGAAAGGGAAGGTGACTGAGCTTTTCAAAGGGCAAATTGAACGCGAGGTATCTCAGCCGACCATCGACAACGAGCTGAGGCCCAAGGGAGAAAAGAAACACGGTGGCGACAACCAGCGAGAGATAAAGCGGCCAGAGTCTTCGCCAGAACCGAGCGACGAGGTAGATGGTGAACAAGATCAATGGGATGCCGAGGTAACTCCCGTTTTCGCTGATGTCTCCCTGCCCGGCGACAAGATTTGAACCAATCGTAGCAAGGTGTCGTGGAGCGACCAACTGCGCGACCGTGGGGATGAAAGGACCGAGCAGGTCGGCGTTGAAGACGTTGACGAATCCCTGTGCTGGACCGGTGTAGTGCCCCTGTCCATGCATCATGAACCACACCGGATAGAACGTCGCGGGCATAATGACGCACAGCGCGATTGCTCCTGATGTCATCGCATGAGTGGCGCGCGTCTGGACCTCGTGGATATTGAGAAAGACGATGAAAAAGAGTGCGATGCCAGAGACAACCGCTGTTGTCGCGAGAACCTCTGCTGAGATATAGAACTGCGCAACAATCAGTACGCCAAGCAGCACCCCGGAACGAACAACGCGCTTTTGCTGCGAGACGCAGATCTCGAAAAGTAGGTAGAAAATCAGTGGCGGAAGGGGCACGAAGGTGAGGTTGAGATGCAGAGAACCCTGCGTGACCATGTACGGAGAAAATCCGTAGAGGAGCCCACCGAGAAATGCTGCGGGGATCCATCTGACAAATCGTCGGAATACCCAGTATGCGGCAAACGCGGAGAGAAAGAATGCACACCATCTCAGAAGGTTGAGGCTCGCGACGGGGCTGACGAGCAGGGTCAGGGGAGAGGTGATCAGACCGAGGAGGGGCATCCCGGTGTTCTGGGCGAGATTTACCCCAACGGGATAGTTGACAAGATTCGTGTAAAAGAGGCTGTGTCCGTGTGCGAGCGCGTAAGGCGTATACGCAAGGAACCATGTTGTCTGGGCGATGTCATACGTCGTGCTCGTGCTCAGTCTGCTTGGATCCCCAGGGTAAACAGGAAGGTTCGCAATCAGCGCAATGATCGCGTACATGCCAAGTGCAATGCTGTTCGGATGGAGACGGCACCATAGGATGAGCCGTCTCAGTGCCAAAAGAAGCCGATCGGTATGAGGCGAACGCTCGGTATCCATGGCGACGGAAGATTAGCGGATACGCCCGCAATTCTGTGGCTGGCTCTGCGATATTTCAAGTTACCGGAGACCGTATCTGGCTCAGCCTTGTTGGGGCTTGGCGCGAAGCATTGACCTGCTCTGTGCAATTGCATGACGAGCGGTTGCTAGATCGACCTCTTGTTCTTCGAGCAGGCCGCGCTGGGTCTCGCTGATCGCCGCAAGATATGGGGAGGGTTCTCTTGAAAGGTTCTTTTTCCCAAATGTCCGTTGGCGCGCCCATGAACAATGCAGCTCTTCCTTGGCGCGGCTGAGAGCGACGTAGAGAAGTCGCTGTTCTTCTGCGAGCATTGTTCGGTTCTTCGCGTGGCTGATGGGTACGAATCCGTCCTCAAGGCCGATGACAAAGACAACGGTCCATTCGAGCCCCTTCGCGCGGTGAAAACTCAAGAGGTCCACTGCCTCTGCGGTTGCAGGAAGGATGTCCTGGGAGAGCGTCTGCTCGAGGTACGCCTGAAAGCCATCTGGAGAGGGCAAGGGCTCGAGTTCTTGATACTCGCGTGCCATGAGGACTAGCGCTTCAAGATTCGCAAGTTCTCCCGACTCGCGACCGACGGTGTCGTCGAACTCGCCTGGAGAGGCGTCATCGGGAGTCTGTGAGTCGAGCTCGAGAGAGAGATCAGCGAGCCATGCGCGAAATATCTGTGCGCCTGACCGTCGACGGTCGAGATCTCCATTTAAGAGCTCCAGTGATCGACGAATTACGGGAAGAGCGAGAAATTCATCGGAACCGCTTCGTCTCGTCGGGATTCCGACGGTGCTCAGAGCCCGAGCGATTAGAGAAAGCTGCGCGTTGGTTCGAGCGAGCACGGCGCAGTTGGCAAACGTTCCACGCCTTCGGTAGAGCGAGCGGATTCTCTCTGTGACTCCTATCGCCTCGTCTGTATCATTTGCATACGCGTGAATCGTTGGCACGGGCCCCTCTTCTCGCGCAGCGTCCTGGGTTCCCGCAGAGATCGGCAGCGCAGCGCGTGCAAAGCGCACAAGCGACGAGCTCGAGCGGTAGTTCGTCGACAGTTCGAGGACCTCCGCACCCTGATAGCGCATCTTGAAGTTCTCCATAGCTGTTGGATCCGCGCCATTCCATCCGTAGATTGCCTGACGCGTATCACCAACGCAGAACAGATCACGGGTCGATCCACACCAAGCATCGAGGAGTTGAATCTGCGCGGCGTTCGCGTCCTGAAACTCGTCGACAAAGAGATGCTGAAATTTCCAGCGTTGCATTGCGGCAAAATCAGCGTCACGGTTGATGAGTTCTGTCACGGTAGTAAGCAGATCGTCAAAGTCATAGAGGCGGCGTCGCTTGCGCTCTGTCTCGTAGAGCACAAATCCTTCTGCAACGGCCTCTAAGTCGATTACCGGCGTTCGAGCTGCCCGCGTGGCCTCGATGAAGTAGTTCTCTGGCCGCACGAGACGTGCCTTGGCCCACTCGATCTCCGAAGCGACAGAGGCGAGGAGGTCGCGACGTTCAATTGGAAACTTCGACAGCCGCCGGTTGCTCCACTGTGGCAAGACTGCACCAAGTAACGGTGACTTTCGCTCGACGAGCACTGGAAGTGGCCGTCCGCGGTCGATTGCCCTCTGTCGAAGCTGAGCGAGAGCGATTGCGTGAAATGTTCCGGCATTCACCGGAGAGGGGAGTCCCAGTGAGCTAAGACGCGCGCGCAGTTCGCTTGCGGCCTTTCTGGTAAATGTCAGTGCCAGGCAAAACGGAGGAGACGCGTTGCCATCTCCTATCCTCCAGGCAATTCTCCGCGTCAGGACCCGAGTCTTTCCAGCTCCTGCTCCTGCGATCACAAGGAGCGTCTTTGCCGGCGAGGTAATTGCGGCAATTTGTGACTCGTCACATCCCCGCAGTAGCTCCTCGGAACTTGCGATCTGATCCATGTGTCGCACCGTACACAATCATGGTGTCATCCGTGAACGAACCGCTCTTGTGCTCGCCAACTCCTGCACGCCTTGGTGCTTACGGGTTAGCGTCAAGGATGTGCTGCACGCCTATTGTTCGGGAACAA
>DATLTI010000105.1:0-2432 GCA_035533675.1 Acidimicrobiales bacterium
TTGACGGTGTGCAGTCGCACACCGTCGTGCCACGCCATCAGGATCCCCGTCAGCACGAGTACTGGGAACAGGCCGAAGTTGGAAACCTTGGCAAATCGACGCCCCGACAACCTGGCCATCTCGCCCAACAACTCCGGTCGAGCCACTCTACGCATCACCGGCATCATCACGAAGACCAGCATCAGTTGGCCACCAACCCAAAAGGTGGCTGCCGCTATGTGGGTAAAGAGGACCAGAGTCCAAAGCAACGACAACGTGTTCTCCTATGCGAGGTGAGCAGGGATCGAGGCTTCAACTTCAACGGTCGCAATTCGGCCGATGCGTACCCGCCACACCTTAGGACCACTTTCCACATAGTCCCAGGTGAAGGCACCGCCGTGCTCCGCCTGAAACTGATAGTGCATGGGCTTGGGATCGCCCAGCGCCCGCGCCTCACGTTGAATTTCTGTCGTGTCCATATTTATTCCCACCGCCTCGCTCAAACAAGCTACCTTAATTATCTAGTTTCGAGCGGAATAATTAAAGTGTCAACACGCACCGGAAACAGCAACGCCCGCGCATCGCAATTGAATAGTGACTAGACCTTGATACGAGTCCGGGTCTAGCCAACTGTCGAGCCACGAATTCAAACGTGAGAGGACGTTGGTGGACACTCAACTCCTTCTGGCCAGCAAATCTGGACGCTGAGGAACGTCCCTGGACACTCTGGAAACACTCCCAAGGTGCCGGGATCGAGACCCGGGCGGCCCACCAGTAATACCAAGGACTTTCAAAATTGTTCACCAATTCGTGCGGCTCAAATCCCTAATTCCGTCCGTCCGATTTGCTCGAGTTCGCCAAGGAGACAAAATCTAACGGCCGACGCTGCGACGAACGAGTGAATCCTTCGAGGATCGATCGTGAGCGGTTCACCAATATCACCCATTGACATAACACTTAAGCGAACGTCAAGACAATGTCTCATTCTCCGATGGCTCAAGGACGGGCTGGTCGAAAAGCGTTAGATATGCGTCGTAGCGATAGACACGATTACGGCGTTGACCGGTGATCTCCCGAAGGACGCCCGACGCCTCGAACCTCGAAAGGATGGCATTGGCGGTGGGTTGAGACACGCCAACACTCTTTTCGACCCACGCGGCATTGGCCAAAGGTTGACTGAAGAGTCGATCCAGGACCGCCAGATCGTTGAGCGTGCCCCCGTTCATCTCAAGGGCGCGCCTGTGGGTCTCGCGCATCGCGTGCACCTTCTGAGCCGTCTGCGCCGCCTCGGTGGCAGTCTCACCGATGCCACGAAGGAAAAAGTCGATCCATGCTTCCCACGTACCGTGATCCCTGACCTCCATAAGCAACTCGAAGTACTTCGACCGGCTGCGACGAAGGTAGGTGCTGAGGTGGAGGACGGGTGCGGTGAGCACTCCGCGTTCGCAGAGCAGCAGCGTGATGAGTAGTCGCCCCATGCGCCCGTTCCCGTCCAGGTAGGGATGGATGGTCTCGAACTGAGCGTGCACCATTGCGCAGTCCACCAGGAGCGGGAGCGCCGCAGCATTGTCGCGTGAAGTGTCCATATAACGCTCGAGTTCACTGAAGGCGGCTTCCATTTCGATTGGTGGTGGCGGCACGAAGGTGGCGGTGTCGATGGAAGTACCGGCAGCAATCTTCGAGCCAATCCAGTTCTGGGTCCTTCTAAACTCACCGGGCGAGCGGTCAGACCCGCGTCCCGTTTTCAGAAGTTGTGCGTGGATCTCGCAGAGGAGTCGACGACTGATGGGGAGATCAGTGAGACGAGCCATGCCGTAGTTCAGCGCTGCGACGTAGTTCACGACTTCTTGGACATCGAGCGCAGGAACCTCGCTGGTCCTGGCGTCGAGCTCAAAGGCCAACAAGTCATCGAGGGTGCAGTCGGTGCCCTCGATCTGAGAACTTAGGAGGGCTTCCTGGCGGACGTACATGGCAAGGAAAAGGTTGACGTCGGGCAGATTGCGTGTGGCTCCATCCAGTCGACCGAGGGCCTGGTCGGCTCTCGACAAACTGCCCGCCAACTGGGCCAAATCGAGACTGGGAATCGGTGGCAGGGCACGCGGAATGAAGGCCGAGTACCCAGCCGACTGGCGGACATAGAAGCCTGAACGGTCGCTGCCGTTCATAAGTGCCCCTTTCCTAGATTCGACTCCATCGAGTCTTACATAAGTATAGGACACTTGTCTTATTTAACGTGCCCAATACGAGGCGTTAGAAAAGCACCGTAATGCATCGCAGCCGTTGTTGAATCGCGGACGCCAGGATCAGGTGGGAAAAGTGAGGTAGGCCACTGGTTCAGCAAACCACTGTTGCAGTTCAGGTCTCGACCAGACCATAGTGGTGGCTTTCCAGCGCACCGGCCCGAGACCATCGGTCACCGCAACGTGAGTCAACCTCCCCAGCGGCCCCCTTTC
>DATLTI010000106.1:0-1556 GCA_035533675.1 Acidimicrobiales bacterium
CGCCCTTGGTTTCCCCGAACTACCGAAACCATCGCACCTGGCAGTTCGAGGAGGCGCGTGGTTTGAGTCTGACGAAGTGAAGGTTCACCTCGGCTTGCCCCATCGCTGGACACCCCACAAAACCCGAAGCGATTTGGCTGTCTGCTTCCTAATTACGGAGCCCGCTCCGCTCGGGAAGGCATCCTTCGATCTCCGAAGATTCCACTGCGACGGTCATGATAGTCTAATACCAATACTTCGTTATTGGTAGCAGTTAACGGTGTTCAGATATTTATGATACTCTAACACCGTTACATACAAGTAACGGAGAGGTAGCGGATGAACAATGTCACAAGTTGCCGGGATATCCAGTCGCCGACGCAGTGATCTGGCGCGCGTGCTGTCATCCACGCGAAACTTCATCACCCCTGATGATGTCGTCACGGCTCTCGATGTTGATCCCGATACCGCCGCGAAAAGGCTAGCTCGATGGGCTAAAGATGGTTGGCTTCGACGGGTTCGCCGCGGACTGTACATCGCTGTACCCGTAGGCGTGACGAATCCGTCAAGTTGGACCGACGACGCGCTCGTCGTCGCCAACGAAGTTTGGCCACGTTGCTACTTCAGCGGTTGGACTTCGGCGAACTACTGGGGCCTGAGTGAGCAAGTCTTTCGCTCGACGATAGTGAGAACGACGGCGCGCGTTCGAGAGTCCCCCGTCACGCTGCTCGATCACGACTATCTCGTCTCTCACGTTGGGGAGGAATCAATGACGTGGGGACTCAGTACTGAATGGCGCGGCGCAACTCGTCTGCTCTTCGCCAGCCCTGCTCGGACCATCGTCGATATTCTCGATTCACCAATCATTGGCGGGGGTATCCGCAACGGAGCCGAGATACTTAACGCGTACCTCAACGAATACGACCCAGGAATGTTGATCGAGTTCGGTGACCGACTTGGTAATCGAGCCGTGTTTAAGCGACTCGGCTATCTCATTGAAGTGACTAATCAAGATTTCCCCGACGTCATCGCGGCCTGTCAGGAGCGAGTCTCCACTGGCATCTCCGCACTTGACCCAAGCGGTCCGAGCGCCGGCCATCGGATCATGAAATGGGGACTGCGAATCAACGTTCACGTAGGACCGGAGGATCCCTCATGATCGAGCAGCGCGAACTTGAACAACTTCGTGGCGAGTGGTCACTGGAGTCGGGCGTGATTGAGAAGGATTACGTGCTCGGTTGGTTGTTGGCTGGGATTGCACAACATGAAGCACTGTCGCAGACGTGGAATTTCAAGGGTGGAACTTGTCTTCGCAAGTGCTACTACGTAACCTACCGTTTCTCCGAGGACCTCGACTTCACTGTGACGAGAGGAGGTCCTGAAGACCCGTCAACCTTGATTCAAATCTTCAACAATATTGTCGACTGGGTACGCGAAAACTCAGGCTTGAAACTCGCGATCGATGAATCATCATTCCGGGTACATCAGAACCGTCGAGGAAACCCCACCATCCAAGGCCGCGTCGGTTACCGGGGGCCTAACCCTCCGCCGGTCCTGCCCAAGATCAAGATTGACGT
>DATLTI010000107.1:0-2887 GCA_035533675.1 Acidimicrobiales bacterium
GGAGCACGCATCCACTCATAGTTCGGTGGGGGTGGCATCTCCTGGGTCGGTCCCATGTAGGTCCAGATGATGCCCGCCTTCTCAAAGGTTGGGTATGCCTTGATCGCGACGCGCAGTCTGAACTTCGAATAGGGAGGCTCTGATGGCATGTCGACGCACGTTCCCTGTACGTCGAACTTCCAGCCGTGATACACACAGCGCAGTCCGCACTCTTCGTTTCGTCCATAGAACAGCGGCGCGCGACGATGTGCACAGTACGCCTCGACGAGTCCGATCTCACCAGATGAGTCACGGAACGCGACAAGGTCCTCACTGAGCAGTCGTACACGCACCGGTGGACCATCTGGCTCTGGGATCTCTTCAGCGAGACACGCGGGAATCCAGTAGCGACGAAGCGTCTCACCCATCGGGGTGCCCGGCCCTACTCGGGTAAGTCGTTCGTTCAATTCTTGGGTGATATGCACGTGCCCTCCATTCATCGCCTGAAGCACAGAATTCATCTCTTTGGCTGAATACTCACAGCTGAACAAGTTCTTTAGCTAGCCTAACTAGATACTAGCCATGGCTCCGAGACCTGTGCAATCAATCAACGAATTCCGACCGGAGCGATGAAAAAGCTCGCTGATACAGTGACGTGGGCGCTGAAAGCGCTCCAATCGAGAGGAAGAAACTAATGGCTGGATCTGTTGCCGCGATGACCCAAGTCGGTGCTGATGTCATGGAAATGCGCGATTATCCAATGCCTGAGCCCCCTGTCGACGGAGCGATTCTCAAGATGGAGGCCGTTGGAATCTGCGGAAGCGATGTCTCCGCATTCTCACGTGCCCCAAAGAATCCCCGCATCCTCGGTCACGAGAACGTTGGGCGCATCGATCGACTCGGTTCTGTGGCGGGCCACATCTGGGGCCTTGAAGAGGGCGACCTCGTTGCTCTCGAGGAGTACCTGGTCTGTCACCAATGCGAGTGGTGCCACAAAGGCGAGTACCGCCATTGCTGGCGGACCGATATCCACAACAATCCCGATGCACTGCGTTACGGATTCACTTCGACAACCAGGGCTCCGGGACTTTGGGGCGGCTACAGCCAATATCTCTACATGCCGTTCGAGGCGGTCTGGCACCGCGTGCCCGAGGGAGTGAGCGCGACGGATGCGTGCCTGCATATTGCTCTTGGCAATGGGGTTCAGTGGGCTGTATTTGAAGGTGGAGTGGGCCCCGGGAAAAGCATCTTCATCCAAGGACCGGGTCAAATGGGGGCCTCGTGCGTCGTAGCCGCGCGAGCTGCAGGTGCAGATCTCATCATCGTGACCGGACTCACCTCAGACGCTGATCGTCTTGAGATCTGCAAGACGCTTGGCGCCGACGTCGTAATCGATGTTCAGAAAGAAGATGTGCGCGACCGGGTCCGGGAGGTAACCGGCGGAAAGGGTGTCGATGTCGCCGTCGACACAACTGCTCGGGCAGGCATCGAGCCAACAATGGTCGCAATCGACGTTCTCAGGATGCGCGGTGGCACCATGGTTGTCCAGGGAAACCAGGACTTTCAGGAGTTTCCGATGGTCAAACTGTCTGACCACTACATCACCCTCAAGCAGGCTCGGGGACATAGTTATCACGCCGTAGAGCGCGGACTTCAGATCATGGCAAGCCAGAAGTTCCCGCTGCATCTGATGCACACACATGACTTCAAACTTGAAGATGCTGCAAAGGCTGTGCACGCGACGCGGGGAGAGCTCGTCAACGGTTCGCGCGCCCTCCACGTCGCAGTGTTGCCCTGGGAGTAATGCAACAGACGCGCCGACGATGATCTGGCGCGTCCAATTGGTAGATCGATAGCTCTGCAATCATGCTTGTCCACAAAAACGCGACTTCGTCGCGCTCTTCGCAGGTCGTCGTTACCGCCAGGTCGCAAAGGCCATGCCGGTACCAGTACCAGCTGGTGTCCGGTAACCGGGAAGGTAATCAATCACTTCCATGGTTCCCTGCTCAAATACCCCTGCAACCGTGATCCAGTTCAGCGTCTCTGAGGTACCGGACCGGAACATCTTGCGAGGGATGGCAGCAAAAGCGTCGCGGTCATGCTTCGCCATTGCGTCAAGTACCATCCGGTCCCATTCCGGAAGAACCACAAAATGACTTAATCCCCCACTGGCAACCACGGCGACCCGTTTCTCAGAATCCCAGGATTCAATCGCGCGACGTATCGCGCGCCCGAGATCATAACAACGCGTGGCCGATGGCACGTTGGGCGGGTAGTAGGTGTTTAACAGAACGGGAACGATCGGTGTTGTCTCGGACAGATGGAGTCGATAGCGCGGGAACGTGAAGGCATGTCCGAGAGTCCTTGACTCGGGCTGCTGCGAGACCAGCGTGAGGTCAAAATCCATCAGCGTCAACTGAGTTCCGAGGTGATAGCTCAGGTTCTTTTCCACGCGATGCGGTGTTGGCTGAGGACCATGTGCCGCCCACTGCGCGGCTACGAGTCCTGGGAATTTTTCCATACGCGCCTTGCGCTCGCCGACAAGTGGTCGATCCCAGACCTCGTCTCCAACAAACAGACCAATCGCCGGAGTGCCTCCATCGTCAAACAGTTCCTCTTGGTCATCTCCAATGATCACGACCACATCAGGACGTGCATCGGCGAGCGCCTTCGCGAGAATACCGACACATTCCTGAGCTCTTTCATACCTTCGGTTCCAAACCTCGTCGGTAAGTTCTGCTGCAAGACCCGGATCCGCGACCTTCAGAAGGTCGTCGTATTTCCAGTACTCTCCGTCGCCCGCGAGTAGCTCAGGGTTGCTTTGATCGCGCTTTGCGTGGTCTTCCCACATCTCCACGGTCGAGCTCATCTGTGGTGTGTGTGACGTTCCTAGTCCAAAGACGATCTC
>DATLTI010000108.1:0-4195 GCA_035533675.1 Acidimicrobiales bacterium
GACCTGAGGGGACAAAATACAGGGTCAAGAAGACACCGGTCGCCAACAAGACGATGAACGAGTACAGAGCTATCTCACCGATCATGAAAGACCAGTGGTCGGGAAAGATCTTGTTGAGCAGGTGACGACCCGAACGCGAGATCGCGAGTCGGTTGTCAAACCAGGTAAAGAGATTGTCGATCATGTGGTTCCACCCCGTTCCCAGAATCCGGGACCGATGGGTTCGTCATAGCCAGCCTGGGCGCGCAGATACCCCGCGCTGTCCACATAAAGCGGCAGCTGTGGAAGCGGACGCGGAGCTGGTCCAAAGATCGGAATCGCTCCCTTGGTCACCTCAAAGAGCGACTGGTGACACGGACAGAGCAGCTGCTTAGTCAACTGCTCATACAGCCCGACGGGACACCCGGCGTGGGTGCAGACCTTCGAATAGGCGACATAGCCCTCTGGTCCCCAGCTCTCTCGCCCCGGCATCGTGACGATGTCGCCACCGTCTTGAACACGGATCAGCACCGTCTGGGAGAGTGCTCCACCAAGATCGTTCTCAGGAAAGACTGTCGCGAGGCTTCCCGGTAGAAGGTCGGCTGCCTTGAGGCGCCGGCCGTCGACGGTCGATACGTACGATCCCCGTTTCCACTTGGTGTGATAAAAGCTCTTCTTTGGCAAGGGACCGAGCGATCGCACGAGCGGGAAGAGTGCGACGATGCCAAAGACTGCACCCGAGGCCGCCAGCATCGCTCCGAGAAATCCACGACGCCCAAAGGCGACCCGGCCACGCACGACAAAATCGGCAACGAGCTCGTCGTGTTGCTCGCGCGTCGTCTCCATCAACGCACGTTCTTCTTCAAAGGGCCCGCGCGGCGTCAGGTACTTGCCCCAGATCACCATCGCTGCGCCAAATCCGAGAAAGCCCACTCCGAGCGTTCCACCGAGCATCTCGTTATTGGCGTTCTGCCAGAAGGCTGCACCAAAACCGGCAAAGGCGACCAAGGAGACAAAAAAAGTCAGTGCTGCAACCTTTTCGACCCGCTTCGGATTCTTCGCGGAAACTTGAAACTGCTGAGCATCCGTGGAGACAGCCACGCCTGATGTCTTGTCATGACTGTGCTGATTAAGCATGTGCTTCCTTTAGCGCATCTTCCGCGCTCTCCTCGTCCTCACTACGGTCTCCCACCCAGAGTGCGAACAAAAGACACGCACCGACACCGATAAACAGTCCGATAAAGCCCTCGGCGACCGGTCCGTTTCCACCAAGGCCAATCCCACCGACGTTGTCGGGATGGCCGATGTCTTTGGAGACATAGGCAACCACATCGCGCACCTGGGCGGCGGTAAGTGCACCTGGATAAAAGCGCGGCATGTTGCCAGGGGCGGTGATGATTGCCTCGGTGATCATCGTTGGGTTCAACCCGTGCAGCGAAGGCGCGTTGAGCTGACCCGAGAGCGCGTCTCCCGAGCCGGTGATCGTATGACATCCCGCACAGTTCTCCGAGAACAGGTTCTGTCCAGCCGAGACGCTCGCGCCAGTCATGTCTCCGCTCGGAATCGAGAATCCACCCGGCTTGAGGCTGGCAACGTAATTTGCGATCGCGATCGTCTGGGCACGGGTGAACTGGTCAGGTCCGCGACTTGGCTGAGCGGTAGGAACCGCAAGTGGCATCCATCCACTTGAGACCCAGAGGTCGACCGTGGCAGCACCTCGACCGAGCAGCGAGGGAGCAAGTGAGGTTTGACCAGCTCCGAGGCCGTGACAGCTCGAGCAGTTCTCGTCATACAGTGTCTGGCCGATGCTGGGTATCGGTGGGACCGGCTGAGACGTTTTCGCGGCAGTTTTCCTCGCGCTCGGCGAGTGACTCTTTCCAACGACCGAATGTGTTGTCGCGCCTGCGCCGAGCGCGCCGATGCCAATTATTCCGACTACCAAGACCGCAGCCGCTAAGGAGATGGGAGGAGAGGATCGTCGCATCATTATGAGAGCAAGAAGAGGGCGCTGAACAGCCCGACCCAGACGATGTCGACAAAGTGCCAGTAATAGCTCACCGCTTGGAAGACCGGAGTCTCTCCTTCGTCACCGTCAGGTCCAGACATCCGGAACAAAAGAAACACCATCGCGACAAGCCCAAGGAAAACGTGAAGACCGTGCAGTCCAGACATCACGTAGAAAAGCGAACCATAGGCGTTGGTATGCGGACGGAACGGAAGCGTTTTCCACTCATAGGCCTGGTTGCCAAGAAATGCAGCACCAAGAGCCAACGTGCACCAGATCCACGCGCGCGCCTTCTTGCGGTTCCCGTGTTCTGCTGCCCAGACACCGAACTGCATCGTCGGGCTTGAGGCAAGTAGCACAATCGTAAATATCAGCGCCTGATAGGTGTCGAGTTTCGTCCCCGCAGGAGGCCAGACTGACGCATTCGAGCGGATCGTAAAGAAGGCCGCGAACAGACCACTGAAGAACATGAACTCGGAACCGAGCCAGATCATCACGCCGACGGCGAGGAGCTGCGGTCGCTGAACAGGTGGGGCCGATGATGTTTTGGGAGATGGCACGCTGAGAGTCGTGTCGGTCACGTCATATTTCTTAGTCGACCGAGACCCCTCTTGGCCAAACGAGCGCGAGCAGGACTCGACGGGCACAAAGTTGCGCTGCCTCAAGCATTAGCGTCTAGGCGTGGAAAACTCCGCCTCACCCTTTCTCAATGCCTGTCGCTCAGAGACAGTCGAACACGTTCCTGTCTGGTTCATGCGCCAAGCCGGACGATCGCTCCCCGAGTACCGGGCAATTCGTGAGAACGAATCCATTCTCGACGCGATCAAGAACCCCGAACTCGCGTGTGAGATCACCCTCCAGCCCGTGAAGCGCTATGGCGTCGACGCCGCCATATTGTTCTCAGACATAGTCACCCCGGCGGCCGCGATCGGGGTCGGGGTGGAGATTGTTCCAGGTCGTGGCCCAGTGATCGCCGAGCCTTTTCGCAGCGCGAAAGACATCAAACGGCTCAGACCACTCGAACCCGAGATCGATACTCCCTATGTCATCGAGACGGTCAGACTCTTGAAACGCGCCCTTGATGTGCCCCTCATTGGATTCGCCGGTGCTCCGTTCACCGTTGCCAGCTATCTGATCGAGGGCGGACCGAGTCGCAACTTCACCCACACCAAGGCTCTTATGCACACCGATGAGCCGACGTGGTTTGCCCTTATGGACCGACTCGCTGATATTGCCATCGCCTCGTTGGTCTCCCAGATCGCAGCCGGTGCAGACGCGATCCAGCTGTTCGACAGCTGGGCGGGATCACTCAGCCGACACGACTACAGCTACTTCGTCAAGCCAGCAACGGCAAAGGTCCTTGCGGCCGTCGGAGCAACCGGCTGTGCGCGTATCCATTTCGGAGTCGGCACGGGTGAGCTGCTCGATCTCATGGCAGATGCAGGAGCCGATGTGGTCGGAGTCGATTGGCGCACCTCGTTGACCGATGCATCGGCACGCATTGGAAAACACCATGCACTCCAAGGCAACCTTGATCCGGCACTGGTTGTCGCGGGTTTTGAGCCTGCAAGACGCGAGACCGAGCGCATCCTCAAAGAGGGTGCACGACATGGCGGGCACATCTTCAACCTCGGACACGGCGTTCTCCCCGAAACCGATCCCGATGTGCTCACGCGACTCGTGGAATACATCCACAGCTGGGATCCGAGCGAAACGCGATGACGACCGCTGTACTGGCGATGGCCTATGGGACACCATCGGCTCCAGATGGCGTACTCGAGTTCTATACCGATGTCCGGCGCGGTCGTGCACCAAACGATGAACAGCTCAAGGATCTTGAACGTCGCTACCAGGCGATTGGAGGTGTCTCTCCACTCAATGAACGCACCCAAGCCCAGATCGCGGGAATCCAGCGCGCACTCGATGCGCGCGCGCCTGGACAGTTCACGGTTTTCTACGGAGCAAAGCACTCTGTTCCAAAGATCGAGACTCAGATCGCAAACATCACAGCGCAGGGTTTCAAGGAGGTCATCGGCCTCGTACTTGCACCGCATTACTCAGTGCTGAGTGTCGGTGAATACATTGAACGCGCGCGTAAAGCGGCTGATGAGCATCACATGGCATCGATCTTCATCGAACGCTGGGGCAGCGATGACACCCTCATCGAAGCGCTTGCAGAGCGACTCGTTGAGGCGATTGAAACGATCAACA
>DATLTI010000109.1:0-1509 GCA_035533675.1 Acidimicrobiales bacterium
GCTAGTGCCGTGACCGGAAAGGTTCGCGCGCCTTGAGCTCGATGTAAAGAATGAACGTCGTGCGAAAAGTAAGGAATCCGAGGGTTCCATCCGAACCAACCCTCGATTGTTGACATGTGGGCGCGTCGAATAGTGCACTGATGCGTTTTTGGTGGGGTGATGTGGTTCAGGCGGCGCGGGTCGCGGGTCTGCCCCAGCGGCGCTGACGCTCAGAGCGAATGCGGGCACGCTCTTTGCGCTGTGCAGCGATCACATCGGGATGTTTCGCGTTTGCGTTTCGCCAGGCAAGATAGGCGTGGATCTTCCTGGTGAGCACGGGATGGTTCTTGTGGTCTGAGTTATTCAGCACAAACTCGCGCAGTGGTCCGAACTGACACTCGATCGGATTTGCCCAGGAGGAATAGGTCGGGGTGAAACACAGCTCGACTTTGTTCTTTGCACACCAGTTACGGATCTTCTCGCCCTTATGAGCAGAGAGGTTGTCGAGGATCACGTAGATCTGTTCTCGATCAGGTCGCATCGCGCGGATCTGTTTCAACGCGGCGAGGGTATTGGCCGCCCCCTTCTTCTCACGCACCGTGCCAAAGAGCCTGTCGTCGGCGATCGAATAGCAGCCGTGGAACTGACGCACACCGGCGTACTTGTGAAAGTTCGCCCGGAGACGCTGGGGCTTGGTCTTTTGTGACCAGGACGACCCTTTCACCGGAAGGATGCCGAGCGGTCCGAACTCGTCGAACGCGAAGCAGTGATCGAGGTGGGATTCAAGGACCTCGTCGATCCGGTCGAGCTTCTCGTCGCGCAATGGATCATTCGACTCCTTCCAGGTCTTTGTGTGTTGGAAGGTGACATCGTTATCCCCGAGTAGTTCACGCAGGCGCTCGCGGCCGATCATCACCTGATGGTGCTCGTTCTTTGCGAGATAATCAGCCAGCTTCCTGATGCTCCAGCGGGTGAAGGGGAGCCCAACGGATTCTGGTCGGGCAGTGGCCGTCTTGACGATAAAGGTTTCGTCGTCAGTCGTTATCCGGCGGGGACGGCCACCCGCCCACCTGGGGTCCAGTGAGGCCATGCCCATCTCGTCAAACCGATGGATCATCTCACGCACGCGATCGGGTGAGGTCTGAACGAGCCGCGCGATCGCCTCGACGGTGTTGCCACCAGCCGAGGCCAAGACGACCATTGATCGTCGCCATTTGACGACCGAGCGGTCTGTCTTTCCCCCGCCGCGTCGCACGATCTGTTGCAGCTGGCGACCTTCGATGTCGGTGAGCCGACGTACTCTGAGTGGTTTCTGAGACATGTCACAAGGCTTATGGATCACCAGGGCAAAGTGGTGGATACGCGCCTCAAACGATGGCGGTCAGGGCACTAGCCCTTTGACTGGAGTTCATCGACCGCACGCATCATCTCGGCAGCGATCGGTGTTGCTGGACCATACCGGTCGATCTCGTCCTTGTAATAGCCCTTGTGAAAGAGCGTTCGCGAGACACTGATCGGGTCCGTGGTCAT